>NZ_JBFABB010000058.1:0-43033 GCF_040640035.1 Micromonospora sp. NPDC023633
TGCGCGGCCGGACCGCCAATACGGGCGATGCCCTCGGCGAGGTCATCGTATCCACAGCGGTCTTCGGTCCTGCGGTCCAGCCAGTCCCAGCCAGCGAGCAGTGCCGCAAGGTCGGAGTCGTCGCCGTGCTTGGCCAGCACCAAGCAGGCGGTCCAAATCATCGGATGGAACGGGGGTGCGGCCCAGGCCCTGGCTAGCGGAAGTGCCTGGGGGCCGAGCATTCGGATGGCGCGACCCAGCGGGGCGTAAAGCTCTGTCACCGGCAACTCATCCACGATCGCCAGCAGGGCTGTCTGCGGCCCTCGGTGGTTCAGCTCGCGCAACGCGGCTTCCTGCTGGTGGGTCCCGCCGGTGCGAAGCATCGTCAGGAGATCCTCGGTCGGCTGCCGCTCAAGTGGTCGTGCCAGTGCCGGTTGCGGCTGGAACGCCGCGACCTCGCTGGCGATCTGGTTGTCCACGGCGGCCCAGTCCAGCCAGGGCCGGCTACGCCAGAACACCTCGTCCGCGCGGTAACCCTGTGCGAGCCTGGTCAGCGCGACCGGCAACAGATCGTCCCATAGCTCGCGGGGCCAGTCCCGGGCAATCGTGTGGAGCACGTCGACCCAGCGCGGGCCGTTGTGCACGTACCACCGCAGCCCGTCGATCGCGTGCGGGTCACCCGCGCGGCCCAACACCTCGAGCACCTCGAGGGTGTTGTCGAACGTGTTGTCATCGTCATCGACCGGGTGTTCGCGCAGCAGAGTGAGCAGTGGAGGTACCGGCAGCGCAAGATCACGGATCAGTCGGGCCAGGTAGACGGCGCGCTCGTCGACAAGCCAGTCCCACCGGTAGTCCTGCTTGACACACGCGAGTACGGCTTGTGGCGCTTGCGGGTCGTGAAGCGCCCGGTACGCGCCGCGGCCGAGGCCGTGCTGGAGCGAGCCTGTGAAGGTTGTTGGCTTGGAGTAGTACCAGATAGCCGTTGTGGGTTCGGTCATCGTAGGCCAGTACGCTCCTCGGAGTGCGAATCGTGGGCCACCGTACCCACGACACCGCGCGTCCGCGACAGACTTCCGGACGTCGGTCGCAGCGCCACAGAATCGCCGGCAGAGACTCGGCCCGGCTGCGCATACACCACGCCAACGGGCACCTGAAATCCGCGCCCGACATAACCATCCGCTCGTTATCTACGAGCGCATCGCGGCAAAGTAGTGCGTGTGCATTCGTCTCGCCGAGCCTGCCGCCGGTCAGGGAAGCCCTTACGCGATCGGCTCAGGCTGGGTGGTCGGGTGGCCGGTCCAAGGTTCTCCGCGGCGGGCGCGTTGTGCGCTACTTCCCGGCGGCAGGTCGAGAACGTCGATCAAGGTCGGATCTTCGTCCACAACGTGGTGGAGGTGTCCGATCCTGCCGGTGCTGCTGTCCGCGTCCGTGGCGCCGATAAGTTGCCAGAGCCCGTCGTCAACCTCGTTGCTCACCAGCAGAACAGGTTCGCGACGGTCGAAGACCTCGATGGTCTGGATGCACGTGGTGCCCACCAGCCAGTGCCGCATCCACCACGCGCGTCGATCATGCCGCATGACGTGGTCCGCAACCCACCACACGAACGGCAGATCCTCATGGGATCGAGCCTGATCTGCGGTCAAATCCGGGCCGCCCTGTGGTACCCGCTCGAACGGCTCGTCGATGAGTGAGAACGCATGACCGTCCTGGTGCTGGAACACGACGGCGTGGAACGTGCCGCCACCTGGATTGCCGGCACCGATCCCGATCGACAGTCGGGCGACGTGGGGCTGCGACCGCGTAGTCCAGCCGAACGCGTACGAGGCCAACTCGCCGCGAGGCCCGACGAACTCGCCGAATGCGCGGCGGTCCATTCCCGCGCCCTCGCCCTCGGCAGTCGGCACCTCGACGAACGAACCTTCCAGCACCTGGACATCCACGTGGCCAACCTAGCCGAACTGCTAACCGGCTGCAGATGCGACAAGACGTCCAACGCGCCCTGGGCCTGGGCTGCGCCTCAACATCAAGCGCGACAACGGCACCTGGGGCGGCTGCACAGCTGGGTTTAACGCCCGCACCACGGGGGGCACCCACAACGGCTGGGGCTGGGTGTTGACCGCCGGCCACTGTGTTGTCGGCAAGACCAACGACACCACCGTCCATCACAACGGCTACAACATCGTGAACCAGCACGGAGTCGCTGGTGGGCAGTACTTGATGGAGTCCAACTCCTATCCCTACGACTTCGCCTTCCTCAGCTATAAGAGCGGGACCGAGTCGGTCGCGTGGCTTGAAAACCAGGCATACCGCAACAAGGTGCTGAAGTATTGCCGTAACGGTGGTCATGACAGTAACGCCGACACCCCGTGTGGGACGCAGGCAACTGAGGCGACGGTTCTGATCAACGGATACTACGCACTCAGCCAGATCAAGGCCGGCTGGATCGTGTGCGCAACCGGCAGTGCCTCCGACACCGCCAACTACCCCGAGTCCTATGGCAGCGGAGCGGGCGCTGGCTACCTGGTGGGCACCCGCTGCGGCCGGGTGACGTCGACCGACGTCGGCATCAACACCGACGTTTGCGCCCGCGCAGGCGACAGCGGCGGGCCGCTGTTCAGCCAGATCGACAACACGGCGTACGGCATCCTCGAGGGTAACCAGCAGGCCCGGACGGACCCTTGCTACTCCCATGAGATGAACAACTACGTGCCCATCAGCAAGATCTACGAGGTGATGGACAACTGGTATAGCGCAGGCTATACGGGCGGCTCACTGTTCCGGGTCATCACGACTCAGAACGGCTAACGATCACGTGCGGACCGTCCCTTCTGGATGGCCCGCACGCTATATCTTCATGCCAGCAGCGCATACGAACGAGGAGGACGTGCCCATGATTGAGCTTTGGAAGCGACTCGCCGCGGTCGTCGTCATGGGCACCACCCTCGGCGGTGTACTGAGCTGGACCGCCGGCCTGTGGCCCGGAGACGAGGGGCGTGCCAGTGTAAATCACTGCTATATCACCTACGACCGGCAGGAGGCCATGCACGGTCGGTGCGTCGGCGACTGGGCCCGCGGCGGACGCGGACATCGAGGACCTATTTACGGCGTCGATGTCGACAAATCCTGGAAAGTCATCGACGAAGAACCTAACAGCGCCTACGAATGGGAGGTTGCCGTTCCGGCTTCCGCCAAGCGGCCGTGGGTGCTCGCCGACAGTGGGCAGGCATGGGTGCTTTCGCCGCGAGCCCTACCCTGGGGGGCAATCCCAGCCGCCATCATGGCGCTGTTGATTGCCCTGGCTTGGTCGATCACCGTCACGGTCAAGGCCCACAAGGCGACGCGGAAAGGGCGTTGGCCCGAACCGGACCCAAACGAGTGCCCTGCTGCGCCGACCATCACATCAGCCGAGCATCCGAGCGAACGCTGACGTTGCAGACAAGCACCGAGGCATACACGGCGGCGAGTCATCTTCGGCGATGCGCCAGCTGGGGGCGCCCTGGATGCAGCTACCATGATACCGACCGCCTCTGTAGTCGGTAGCCGTTCCGCAGCTCAAGGCACTCCGGGTCTGTCGGCGTCATAGACGTCGACGACAGCCACCGTGAATTGTCCGGGCCACCGTGATCGAACGCTGCCGTGCTCAGGCCCTCAACCGCCTCCGCTGGGGTCGGAGCGGAAGCCAGCACGGCGTGCAGCAGGTCCTCCGGCACGTACGAGCTGAGCCCATCGGAGCAAAGCAGGAATCGGTCACCGGGTTTTAAGGTCAACAAGGTGATGTCGGGTGGGCGGCCGTCTGCCCGTCCGACCAGGAAGCGCGTCAGCCTCTCAGGAGGATTTGGCACATCGGCGGCGTCGGCTACCAGCCGTTGGTAAACGTGATCTTCGGTAATCCGAATCGTCTGGCCGTGTTGTGGGCCCTGGCCATGGACAAGGTACGCCCGGGAGTCGCCAACGTTGGCTAGAGCTGCGGCTGTGCCGCTGATGAGCATGGCGACCAGGGTGGTGCCCATGCCCGCTAGTTCGGGCTCAGCTTGAATCTGGCGCTGCAAGGCATAGCTGGCGGCGCTGACTACCTGACCGAGCGTGACAGCCAGGGTGTCTGGCTCGACTTCTTGGTCGTACCGCCTCAGGGCCTGCGGCGCTTCTGGTTGCCTGATGGAACCGTCGGCATGGCCGGCGGACGGTACAGCGACCCCACGGGGCGCGGCGGCCTTCGGTGGCGTCATCGCCTTCCAGCAGACCCCGTCAGGGCCCGCTCAGGGAGTTTCTCCTGGAAGGTGTACTGACAGGGCATCCCACCGGTCAGCCGTGGCACGTACGGTCGAGACGTGGACAACCGCACAGAGGTCCGCGAGTTCCTCGTCTCGCGGCGCGCCAAGATCAGCCCGGAGCAGGCCGGCCTGCCCGCCGGCCCCAGCAGGCGGGTCCCGGGACTGCGTCGAAGCGAGGTCGCGTCGCTGGCCGGCGTGAGCATCGAGTACTACTCGAAACTCGAACGGGGCGCCCTCGCCGGGGTGTCGCCCGGCGTGCTGAACGCGATCGCCCGGGCGCTCCAGCTCGACGACGCCGAGCGGGCGCACCTGTTCGACCTCGCACGAGCCGCAGACGGCAGCAGCGCCCTCATGCGGCCCCGCCGCCGTACCGCGCGGCAGTGGTCGGTGCGCCCCAGCTTGCAGTGGACCCTTGACGCGGTCACCCACGGACCCGCCTTCGTGCGCAACGGCCGCATGGACCTGCTCGCCGCGAACCGGCTCGCACGAGCGTTCTACGCCGACGTGTACGCCGAACCCCAACGCCCCGCCAACATCGCACGGTTCACCTTCCTGGACGAGAAGGCGCACCGCTTCTACCCGGAGTGGGACCTCGCCGCCGACATCTGCGTCGCCATCCTCCGTACGGAAGCCGGCCGTGATCCCCACGACAAGGATCTCCACGACCTCGTGGGCGAGCTGTCCACCCGCAGCGACGAGTTCCGCAGACGCTGGGGGGCCCACGACGTCCGGCACCACGGCACCGGGGCCAAGAACTTCCGTCACCACATCGTCGGCGACCTGACCCTCGCCTACGAAGGACTGGAAATGGCCGCAGAACCCGGCCTCACCCTCACGATCTACACCGCCGAACCGGGGTCCCCGTCCGAGGACGCGCTCCGCCTGCTCGCCTCCTGGGCCGCCTCACAGGAAACGAGCATCGACGCACACGACGCCTTTTCGGAGTGATGCGGCGCCGACCTCGCGTACCCGCCTGGCCGGCCTGGCTGCTTCGTCGGACCCCAGTGGCTGGCAAACGGCCGCCGGGACGGAACCGAACGTCGCCATTCATTTGATCCGACCCGGCGACCACCACCACATCCCGCACCCAGCGCTGTCCGCTGAGCCGTCTTTCTCGGGTGTTTCGGCCGCTTGTGGTGGCCTGGCTCCCGCCCGTCTTCAGCGGCCGCGGAACACGCTCTCTACTAGTCTCGGAGGAAGTCGAATGGCAATTGTCGCGACAGGCAGACAGTGGTGTACGGCGAGCGCTGCGATGCTCTTGGCAGGCGTGCTCGCCGGCTGCGGCAGTGGCCCTGATGGCGGGGAGCAGTCCGGTCGAGCGCCGCAAGGGGTGGCCACCAGCACGCCGTCAGGAAGTCCCGATCTCGACGCCGGCGAAGAGATTGCGCGGGGCATCGACGTTCCGTGGGGTCTGGCGTTCCTGCCCGGCGGCGACGCCGTGGTCGCGGAGCGAAACAGCGCCCGGGTGCTGCGGTTGAGTCCGGGCGGCGGAGATCCCCGTCAGGTGTACGAGGTGCCGGGGGTGGTGGCGGGCGGTGAGGGTGGGCTGCTCGGCCTCGCGGTGTCGCCGACGTTCGCCGCCGACAACCTGGTCTACGCCTACTTCACCGCGGAGCGGGACAATCGGATCGTCCGGTTCCGGCTCGATGGCGGACGCCCTGAGGTGATCTTCGATGGCATCGCCAAGGCCAGTTACCACAACGGTGGGCGGATCGCGTTCGGCCCGGACGGCATGCTCTACGTCGGCACCGGGGACGCCGGTGAGACACAGCGGTCCCAGGATCCAGCGAGCCCGAACGGCAAGATCCTGCGGCTGACCCCCGAGGGCGCGCCGGCTCCCGGAAATCCGAGCGCCGGTTCCCCCGTGTACAGCCTCGGACACCGCAACGTGCAGGGCCTGGCCTGGGACTCCGCGGGGCGGCTCTTCGCCACCGAGTTCGGGCAGAACGAGCTGGACGAGGTCAACCGCATCGAGCCGGGACGCAACTACGGCTGGCCCCGGGCCGAAGGAACCGGCGACACGGACGGCGGGCGGTACACCAACCCGCTCGTCACCTGGCCCGTCCGCGACGCCTCGCCGTCGGGCCTGGCCATCGCCGCCGACACCGCGTACGTGGCGGCGCTGCGAGGCGAACGGCTCTGGACCATCCCCCTCGACGGCGGCACCGCCGGTGAGCCGTCGGCGCAACTGGAGGAACGCCACGGCCGCCTGCGGACCGTGCAGATTGCGCCGGACGGAGCTTTGTGGCTGACCACCTCCAACACCGACGGCCGCGGTGACGTACGCGACGACGACGATCGCATCCTGCGCTTCCCCGCCCGTTAGGTGGGCAACGAACTCGGTCTTCGGGGGTGTGTCCGACCGTACGTGTCACGGCGTTGCGATGGGCGCCCTGCCAGTACACCTCTCATCAGAGACTCCCCAACAGGCCGCAGACGAGGTTCTCTGGATGGCGATGAACGCGACGGCCAGTGAGGTGCCCGTAAGCCAACCGGCCAGGCCGCGGCCAAACATCGTCACGACGAACAGGAGCAACATCAATGCGTGTCCACGCCTACGCAGCGTCCGGCCCGTCCGAGCCGCTGGCCCCTACGACCATCGAGCGGCGCGACGTCGGCCCCAACGACGTGCTCATCGAGATCAGGTACGCGGGCATCTGCCACTCCGACATCCACACGGTCCGCGGTGACTGGGGACCCCAGCCCTACCCGCTGGTGCCCGGCCACGAGATCGTCGGCATCGTCACCGAGGTCGGCTCCGAGGTCACACGGCACCAGGTCGGAGACCGGGTCGGGGTCGGCTGCATGGTGAACGCCTGCCGGGACTGCGTGAACTGCCGCAACGGCGACGAGCAGTACTGCCTCGACGGCATGGTGCCCACCTACGGAGGCGTCGACCGGGACGGCACCGTCACACAGGGCGGCTACGCCACCCACGTCGTGGTCGATGCCGACTTCGTCCTGTCGGTGCCCGAGGGAGTCGACTTCGCGGCCGCCGCGCCGCTGCTGTGTGCGGGCATCACCACCTACTCGCCGCTGCGTCGCTGGGGCGCCGGCCCGGGCAGGAAGGTCGCCATCGTCGGCCTCGGCGGGCTGGGGCACATGGCAGTCAAGATCGCCCACGCGATGGGCGCCGAGGTGACCGTGCTGTCCCAGTCGCTGAAGAAGCAGGAGGACGGCCTCCGCCTGGGTGCCGACCACTACTACGCCACCAGCGACCGCGCCACCTTCGAGCAGCTCGCCGGCCGGTTCGACCTGATCGTCAACACGGTCAGCGCGCACATCGACGTCGACGCCTACCTCAACCTGCTCGCGGTCGACGGCACCCTCGTCAACGTCGGCGCTCCCGCCGAACCGCTGACCCTCAACGTCTTCTCCCTCATCGGCGCTCGACGCTCCTACGCCGGCTCGATGATCGGCGGCATCCGCGAGACCCAGGAGATGCTCGACTTCTGCGCCCAACACCGCATCGCCGCCGACATCGAACTCATCTCCGCCGACAAGATCAACGACGCCTACGACCGCGTCCTCGCCTCCGACGTCCGCTACCGGTTCGTCGTCGACACCACCACCCTCGGCTGACCCAGGTCCCTGACCACTCCGGGGTGATCCTGGCTCGTCCCGAGACGAGGAATCCGAGAACCTTGTTGCGGTCATCCACGGCTGCGCCGGCACGTCGGGCGGCCTGCGGCGTGCCGCCTGCCGGTACACCCTCCAGCAAAGCTCCGCGCCTGGTGAAACCCGAGTTCGCTGGATGGCGCCCGGCCTGCGCGGCGACGAGGGCGTGGCGTGGATCAAGGATCTCGCGGGCGGCTCGGCGCACAGTCGGTCATCGACACGGTCGGTCCCCAGGTGTCGATGATGCAGGCCATCCGCGTCACCCGCCCCGGAGGGCAGGTTGGCCCGGCAAATCGACCCGGGCAAGGTCTTTGACCTCGACCTTTCGCTCGATCAGGCTGCAACGGACAGCCGGGCGATGGATGAGTGCCGGCGCCATCAGGGTCCTGCCGCGCCCCTGACCCAGATCCCGGTTCGCACGGTCCATGTCATCAGCAGAGGAGGGTTCAATGTCCGCGACAAACGAGAACGGAAGCTTTACCGGCAGGGTCGCGTTCGTCACCGGCGCGGCCAGTGGCATCGGCCGCGCTACGGCCCTGGCCTTCGCCCGCGAGGGCGCCAGCGTCGTGATCGCGGACCTGTCGGACGACGGCAACCACGAAACGGCACGCATGATCGAGGACCTCGGCGGCCGAGCTGTCGCCGTCCGGTGCGACGTGACGCGCACCGAGGACGTCGCGGCGGCTCTGGATCGGACGAGCACCGTGTTCGGGCGCCTCGACTTCGCCTTCAACAACGCCGGCATCGAGCAGCCCGTCGCGGCAGCCGCGGAGTTGACCGAGCAGGAGTGGGACCGGGTCGTCGCCATCAACCTGCGCAGCGTCTTCCTGTGCATGAAACGCCAGATCCCACTCATGCTCGCGCACGGTGGTGGGGCGATCGTGAACACCTCGTCCGGCGCGGGGGTCGTCGGCATCGCTGGTCAGGCCGCCTACGCCGCCGCCAAGCATGGCGTGATCGGCCTGACCAAGTCAGCCGCCCTGGATTACGCCAGCTCCGGCATCCGCATCAACGCCGTCTGCCCCGGGATCATCGGCACCGCCATGATGGACAGGTTCACCGGCGGCACCGCCGAGGGACGGGAGCGGGTGATCTCCCAGGAACCGATCGGCCGGATGGGCACGCCCGAGGAAATCGCGGCCGCCGTCACCTGGCTGTGCTCCGACGCGGCCGGCTTTGTCGTCGGACACGCCATGGTCATCGACGGCGGCCAGACAGCCGGCCTGTGATCGCGGCTCATCTGCCAACCGCCTCCTGGGGTGCCACACTGCCGATGGCGTCAACGCGGCCCCACCGCCGGGAATGTCGAGCAGTTCGATCCGACCGACCCGTTCGGGCAACGACGGCGCGACCACCAGATCCTCGCCGTACGGCTCGAGGCCGAGCAGCGTGCGAACCAGCAGCAGGCGCGCCCCGATGGACGATCCTGCCGGCTCGGGATTCGTCGACGATGCCGCTCCGACAACAGGTGGCCGATGTTCGAGGAGGGAGCGTCGACCTGGCGGCCGTCGCCGTTGCCCGACGTCCAGCCGATGTTGCGGATGATGGCCGGGCACTCTTCCAGTTCCTCGTGCTCGATCGGGCCGACCGTCCGGTCGGCGTGTTCCTCCGGGTTGATCTGGCCGAGCAGGACGGGCGGCTTGGACCGGTTCCACGGCAGCACGGGCTGGTTCGTCCCCGCGGTGGCGTCGGTCATGCGGGAGGGCTGGTCGCCCCGGTGCGACTAAACAAGTCTCGTCAGCAGATGAAGGGGTCCGTTCGCCGTCGTAGACCAGACCCGATGCCGCGTACGCTGCGCTGGCCCGCCGACCACCCCCTGCTCGACCACGACATTGAAGGTCGAACTCACCACCGTGGCCTTTCGGGCGATGCCGGCGCCGTGCCCGTGCGTGGCTCCCTTCCCGGTCTGCCTCAAGCCCGATCACCGGGGCAGGTCAGCGACCACAATAGATTCAACGTCGCCCCGACTTCAACGCCGGCTTCCTCGCCCAGACCGGCACGACCCTCGAATCCGACACCGGCTGGCTGTAAATATACTGTCCTTTCAAGCGCTGCAGCAGGGGCTCTTCCGAACACCCGAGCCGGGCGGGTCACTGTTATAGCGGAATGAGGCCGGATCGGGCGGCGTACCAGCCGAGTTGCATCCGGCTGTTGGCTCCGGTCAGTTCCATCAGGCGACGGAGCCGGCGTTGCACCGTGCGTTCGCTGGTGCCGAGCCGGCCGGCGACGGTCTTGTCCGGCAGCCCGGACAGCAGCAGCGTGAGCAGGAGGATGTCGACCTCGTCCATGGCCTGTACGCCGTCGGCAAGGCCGGCGGCGGTGACCCGGAGTGGTGTTGCCGCCGCCCAGACCCGCTCGAACAGGTCAACCAACAAACGGACCAGAGACTCGCCACGTATCAGCAGGAAACCGGGGTGCATGTGCGTCTGGTCCGATCGCATCGGCAGGAGGACGGCCTGCCGGTCGATGATTATCATTTTGTTCGGTAGGGCATCCGCGATCCTGACCTCGTAGCCGTTCTTCAGAAATCCGCTGATCTCTTCGGGAACTCGGGAGTCGTCAAAGGCGCTGCGTTCGTAGACGTAGCGGTACGTCGGCGCGAATCTGCTGAAGGTTTCGAGATCGGGATTCAGGATGTATGGCGGCCGGAAGAACGCGACGATCTCCGTCTGTGCGCCCCGTTCCATGGTGTCGACCCACGTGGCGAGTTGCTCGGGCGTGGTGATCGCCTCCACCTGACCGGCCAGCCAGGACGATCCGGTGCGGTACACCGCGACCAATTCCGCCAGCCTGCCGTGGACCCGTTGCAGCTCGGCCTGACGCTGCACGATCAGTGCGCCGAGTCCGACGTCCGGGGCCACCGCCGTGTGCAGCCCGCTGTCGTGGCCGGTGACCAGACCGAGTGAGACGAGCTTGGCCAAGCAGTCGCCGACGGTCGCGGGGGCGATGCCGAGAGTGTCCGACACCTCGGTGACGGTGGTCTGCCGGCGGCGGAGGATCTCGGCGTAGACCGCCTCCTCGCGCTCGTCAATGCCGAACCCACTGAGCATCTCGCCCCTTCCACGTGCCGCTTTGCGCCGCACCAGTCTCGGATACCGCCATCGGCCGCTGACCAGGTACTCGGCATGTGGGATCGGGCGGCCCCCTCCGAAGACGTCGGCGCGTGGCGAGGACCCGACATGTCTGGTGCTCGCCAGGCTGCACCGTAGCGCCGCCGGCGGAACGTTGACCAGGCTGTTCGATCACCAGGCGCTCTACGGCGCCGGTAGAGGGGAGTCATTGAGATGCGGGTATGGCGTAGACGGACGCTGCTCGGCGTCACCGTCGCTGCCGCGCTCGTCGCGACGGGCGGCGGTGCGGCAGCCCATGGACAGCCGCCGGCGACTCACGGCGGTGTGACCACGGTCCCCCGGTCGGCGCAGACGACCAGCCAGGTCACCCTGCTCACCGGTGATGTCGTCACGGTGACGAGCGGCGCGAACCAGCCGACTGCGGTGGCAGTGAACGGGCACGAGGGTTCGAACGGAAGAACCACCATCACCACCGTCGGCGAGGACATCTACGTCCTGCCTCAGGAGGCCCAGTCGCTGATCACCGCCGGGCGGTTGGACCGGCGGTTGTTCAACGTGACTGGTCTGATCGAGCAGGGGTACGACGACGCCCGCAGCGGGTCGATCCCGCTGATCGTGCGGTACCGGGGCAACGGCGTCGCGGCACGTTCGGCGGCCCCCTCGGGCGGCCAGGTGCTCCGGCCGTTGACCAGCATCAACGGTGCGGCGGTGGCAGCGGACAAGAAGCAGGCGGAGGCGTTCTGGGAAGCCATTGACGACGACGGCCCGCAGGCGGGTACGGCGCGGACCCAGTTGGCCGGTGGAATCGACCGGATCTGGTTGGATGCCAAGGCCACGGCGCTGCTCGACGTGAGCGTGCCCCAGATCGGCGCGCCCGGCGCCTGGGCGGCGGGCCACGACGGCACCGGTGTGAAGGTGGCCGTGCTGGACACCGGCATCGACCCGAACCACCCGGACTTCGCCGGAAAGATCGTCGAGAGTCGGAGCTTCATCGCTGGCGAGGAGGTCAAGGACGGACACGGCCACGGCACCCACGTCGCTTCGACGATCGCCGGCTCCGGCTCGGCCTCGGGTGGGAAGCACAAGGGGGTGGCACCCGGCGCACAACTGCTCATCGGCAAGGTGCTCAGCGACGGCGGTACGGGCTCGGACTCCGAAATCATCGCCGGGATGGAGTGGGCGGCCCGCTCCGGTGCCAAGGTCGTCTCGATGAGCCTCGGCGGCCCGGGAACCGACGGCACCGACCCGATGGCGCTGGCCGTCAACGAGCTGACCGCCGAGACCGGTGCCCTGTTCACCATCGCCGCCGGCAACGATGGCCGCAACGGGGCCAGCACCCTCGGCTCCCCGGGTACGGCCGATGCGGCGCTGACCGTGGGTGCGGTCGACGACGCGGACGACATCGCCGACTTCTCCAGCCGTGGTCCACGGGTCGGCGACGGTGCGATCAAGCCCGAGATCACCGCGCCCGGGGTGGCCGTCGTCGCCGCCCGAGCCGCCGGCACCGAGATGGGCACGGTGGTCGACCAGCACTACACCTCGGCCAGTGGCACGTCGATGGCCACTCCCCACGTCGCCGGTGCCGCCGCGATCCTCGCCCAGCAGCATCCGGACTGGACCGCCGAGCGGCTCAAGGCCCACCTGGTCAGCACGTCGCAGGCGCACACCAGTGACCCGGTGTTCAGCCAGGGTGCGGGTCGGGTGGACGTGTCCCAGGCCGTCCAGCAGGACGTGTTCGGCAACGGCGTGGTCAACTACGGCATCGTGCGGTGGGATGCCACCGCACCGGTGGTCAAGCAGGTGACGTACACCAACGACGGCGACCAGCCGGTCACCCTGGCCCTGTCCCTGCGGGGTGCCGAACTGCCCGCCGGGCTGCTGAGCCTCGGTGCCGAGACGGTGACCGTGCCGGCGAAGGGCACCGCCACGGTGCCGGTGACCATGAACCCCGCAGGGGTGCCGACGGGCACCTACGGCGCCCACCTGGCCGGTGTCTCCGCCGACGGTAAGACGGTGGTCTCCACGGCTGTCGGCCTGGTCAAGGACGTGGAGCGGTTCAAGGTCGACGTCAAGGTCATCGGCCGGGACGGCAAGGCACCCGCGCTCGCCAAGGCCGAGGTGCGACTTTTCGATTTCGGGCGACTCGCCATGCCCGAGGTGTTGTACCCGGATCTGGACGGGACGATCACGCTGTCCCTGCCGGCTGGTGAGTACACCCTCCACGCGGGAATCTCCGACCCGAGCGCGGAATACAACCGGGTCTGGGAGTACACCCAGGGCATCCTGCCGAACGTGTCGATCAAGGCCGACCGGACGATCACCTTCGACGGCCGCAAGGCCTCCTCGGTGAGCATGCGGACGCCGAAGCCCACGAAGACCGACCGTACCCGGATCGGCTTCAACAACTTCAGCTCCGATCAGCAGAAGCGGTACGGCCTCGAGATGTGGACGGGTGGCGAGACCGCGCACTACTCGATCCCCACGGAACAGAGCAACGACAACCTGGATGCGTACACCGGGTTGACGCTGACCGCGCCGGACCTGGCCGCGCGGATCGTCGGCCGGAACGCGACGTCGTTGGACGCCGCCTACTTCGGCGGCAACGGCGGCTCGGTGCGGTTCGACGGCACCAGGCGACTCGAGGTGGTGTCGGCCGGGACCGGCACCCCCGAGGAGTACGCCGGGCTCGCCGTGGAGGGCAGGACCGCGCTGGTCAAGCGCAGCGCCGCTGTCTCCCCCCAGCAGCAACTCGCCAACGCGGTTGCCGCGGGCGCGTCAGCGGTGATCATCTACAACAACGTCCCCGAGCGTTGGGGGGTCGACTTCTGGACCCGCACCCCCACCGCGATCCCGGCGATGACCCTCTCCGGTGCCCAGGGTGGGCACCTGCTCGGCCTCCTGCGTCGCGACCGGGTCACGGTCGAGTTCAAGGGGGTGGCGGTCAGCCCGTACGCCTATGAACTGCTCCAGGTGGAGAAGGGTGGCCTGCCGGCGGACCAGCGGTACCGGGTCCGGGACAAGGACTTGGCTACTCTGCGGACCTCGTACCATGCCTCCGCCAACGGCACCGAGGGCGGCCAGATCCGCTACATCTGGGCACCCCGACAGCAGGTGGCGTACGGCGCTCCGGACCGGCTGATCATGCCGGCGACCCGGACCGAGTACGTCAGCGCCGGACTGCGGACCAGGCAGGTCACGCAGCTTGGCCCGGTGTGGCAGTTGGGCGGGTCGGAGCAGTCCGAGGCGGTCGCGGTGCTGCGGCCCGGCCAGCGGCTGTCCCGGACCTGGAACCAGGCCGTGGTCCGTACGGCGCTGCCGCCGGATCTGGCGGGGGCCGCCTACCGCGACGACGACCTGGTCGTGGTCCAGTCGGCGGCACTGCTCGACGTCGGAGCCGACCACACGCAGCAGCCGCACGTCATCCAGACCGACAAGGTCCGCACCACCGTCCACCGCGACGGCGAGCTTGTCGGCGCTGCGAACTGGGCAGTGTTCGCCTTCCCGGCCGTGCCGCAGCGGGCCGAGTACCGGGTGACGCTCGACGTGGCGAGGGAAGACCCCTGGTGGACGACCTCCACCAAGGTAAACACTGCCTGGACGTTCCACTCGCAGCGCGCGGACGCCCGGCAGATCATGCCGATGCTGTCGGTCGACTACGGCGTGGATGTCGACCTCAACAACCGGGCCAAGGCCGACTCCCGGTTCGACATCGACCTGACCGTCCGGCACCCGAAGGGGCTGTCCGGGCCGGCGGTACGGAACGCAAAGCTGTGGGTCTCCTACGACGACGGCGCGAGCTGGCAGTTCGCCGAGGTCGACCGCAAGCGGACGGGGCAGTTCGAGGCCGCCATCCGGCACCCGAAGTTGGCCGCGACCAACGGGTTCGTGTCGCTGCGGGTGCAGGCCACCGACGCTGACGGCAACACCGTCGAGCAGACCGTGACCCGCGCCTACCAGCTCCGGTAACAGATAGCACTCCCTTGGACGCTCCCACCCGGCCTTCCGGGTGGGAGCGTCCGATGCGCGTACACCTCGCTGGCGCGACGGTGGGCGACCCGATCGTGCGGCGGCTGCCGGCCGGTCGCATCGATTCGGGCTGGTTGGGGCCGGGTTGCCGCCCCCGGCCGACTCCCTGCCGCCCGACGGCGCGGACGGATCCTTGACGGCCCACAGCACCCCGATTAGGGTCCGGTCCGTAATGACTTAGACGAACGGAGTCCACCATGCCGCTCAGCCGTCGTTCACTCCTCGGAAGCAGTTGCCTCACCGGCGCCGCACTGGTAGTAGGCCATGGAGCGGCGGCCGGCCCGGCGTTCGCACAGGGCGACCAGAATCTCATGCCGACGAGTTTCGGTCCTGCCTCTTTGACCGCCGCTATCCGGGGCGCCGCCGTCATCGGCGACAGCGTCTTCGTCACCTCCCGGTTCAACACCCCCGAGGGGAAGATGCGGCTGGGCGAGTTCGACGTCAACACCGGCGAGATGCGCAGCATCGACGACCTCACCATCCCGAGCAACGGCGGGCAGAAACTCGCCGCCGACGGCCGGTACGTCTACATCGGCCCCGCCGGCAACGCCCATGTCTACCGGTTCGACCCACGAACCAAGGAGCTGGTGGCCTGGGCCCGCGCCGGAGGCAGCACCACCTGGTACTACGACATGGTCGTGCACGGCGAGCACCTTTACATCGGCACGTACCCGGACTGCACGGTCAAGCGGATCCGCCTGGCCGACGCGACCATCGAGACGTACGGCCGCATCTCCACCTCGCAGTACGCGGCGGCCGTGGCGGTCGACGACGAGTACGTCTACGGCGGGTCGGCCGCGCCCGGCACGCTGCTGGCCTGGCCGAAGGCCGGCGGCGCGCCCACCAACCTGACCCCGCACCTCAGCTCCTCGCCGGTCGGCATCCTGGACATGACCGTCTCCAACGGCGTCATCTACGTGGCCAGCGGCCGGCAGCTGATCTCGTTCCGCCGCGACGGCTCCGACCGGGTCTCCCGGGACATCCCGGCCGAGGACCGCTACATCGACCAGGTGACCGTCGGCAGCGACGGCAAGGTGTACGCGCTGACCCGGCTCACCACCAACCTGTACGAGGTCACCGCCGACGGACTGGTGAAGGTCGGCCAGCCCCTCGCCGACGTGGAGAACCAGCTCCTCACCCCGCTGCCCGGCGGCGCGCTGCTCGGCGTCAGCGGGCTGGGGCACGTGTGGAGGACGACGCCGGGCGGCACGGCCAGCGTGTGGCAGACCGCCACCCGGGGTTTCGGCTACCCGGAGACCATCCAGTCGATGATGCGGCACACCCGGGGCAAGATCTGGGTCGGCGGCCACTACGCGATGACGGTGCACCGCACCGAGGCCGGCACCAGCGACCGGTTCGACATCAACGGCGAGGTCAAGACGATGGCCGAGGGCAGGGCCGGCGTGGTCTACGCGGGTCTCTACCCGAGCACCCAGATCGTGGCGATCGACCCGGACAACTACGAGATCAGTGTGCTGGGCCTGCTCGGCAACGAGCAGCTGCGCACCAAGCGGATCGTCGTGGACCAGCCGCGCAACCAGCTCATCGTGGCGTCCAGCCCACAGACCACCAAGCACACCGGCGCGCTGACCTTCATCGACCTGGCCACCAACGCCTTCGACTCGCACCGCGAGTTCCTGCCCGAGCAGAGCGTCATGGACGTGGTGGTGCAGGGCACCACCGCCTACATCGCCGGCGACACCTACGGCGAGGGCACCACCGGCCCGATCCGCAAGGTCGCGCAGGTGGCGGCCGTCGACATCGTCACCCGCAAGCTGCTGTGGCGCGAGGAGATCAAGCCGGACTGGCAGTCGTACGAGAGCCTGCACGTGGTGGGCAACCTGCTCTACGCGATGGGCCGGCGCCCGCGCGGCGCCTGGTTCGCCTACGACCTGCACACCCGCACCATCGTGATGGAGGGCGACCTCGGCGGGTACGGCCAGTTCAACGGGGTCGACGGCCGCGTTTTCTCCTGGGTGCACTGGACCAACGACATCAGCGAGCTGCCAACCGTGCCGGGCGGCGAGGTGAGCACGCTGTACGACAACGTGCCGCGCGGCTGGTACAACAACCCGTCGTTCCACTTCACCCCGAACGGCAAGGCGACCTGGGGCATGCACGGCATGGACCTGGCCCTCTTCCCGCTGCCCGGGAAGTAGACCGGCGCGCCGATGAACGGCGGGACCGGCCCGGATCACCCGGGCTGGTCCCGCTCGGCGCGTGGACGGAGAAGTCGCTGCACCAGTGCTGATCTGCCGCCGCACCGGCCAGCCCGAGCTCACGGGCGGTGCGGACGCGGCCCGGATCCTCCGGGAGTACGCGGATCCGCGCGGCTGCACCGGGCTCGCCCCCTTCCCCACGGGTAGTTCAGGCGCGAGCACCGAACGGCCAGGGACGGGTGGGGTCAGGACACGTCGAGGCGGAACAGCTCGGCCGCGTTGCGCCAGGCGACCCGCGCGGCCAGTTCCGGGTCGAGGTCGGCGGCGAGCACCGCCCCGAAGGCCGCAGCCGGGTCGATGAGCGTGGCGTCGGTACCGAAGAGCAGCCGCCCCGGGTCCACCGCCGCGGCCACGGCGGCGAACCGGCCCGCCTCGGTGTGCGAGAAGCACGGCTCCAGCCAGAGCCGGTCGACCGAGTTGGCCGCCTCGATGGCATGCCGCCAGCCGTTCGCGCCCATGTGCCCGGCGATGGCGCGCAGCCCCGGGATGTCCGCGACGGCCTGAGCCAGGTCGAGCGGCGTCGCGTCCCAGGTGTGCACGAGGGCGGGCAGGTCGTGCGCGGCGACCAGTTCCAGCGCCGCGCGGGTCTGCGGGGAGTCCGCCGGGGAGGCGGTGTAGTCGGTGTGGATCTTCACTCCGACGAACCGGCCGGTGGGGAGCAGTTCGCGCAGGTCCCGTTCGGCGTCGTCGAGGCGGCGCGGGTTGATCGTCAGGTACCCGAGCAGGCGTTCGCTGGTCTCCAGGACCCGGGCCATCGCCCGGTTGCCGGCGGCGACGTCGTAGATGACCGCCTCGGTGGCGGAGACGACGGCGAGGTCGATGCCGTAGCGGTCCATCACCGCGAGGTTGGTGGCGACCGCCCCGACGTCCATGCTGAAGAACCAGGGTCCCCAGTGGGCGTGCACGTCGATGATCATTCCTGGCCCTCCAGGATCCGGCGGGCGTTGCCGCCCGCCACGGCGGCCACCTCGTCCGGCCCGAGGCCGCCGCGGGCGAGCCGCAGACGCGGCACGGCCGGCTCGTAGAACGGGGTGCGGGAGCCGTAGAGCAGACGCCCGACGCCGACGTGGGCCGCGACGGTCTCCAGCGCGTCGGGCGAGTTGAGCAGCCGGGTGGAGGTGTGGAAGCCGGGCTCGTCGCGGGCCGCCACCACGAAGTCGCCCAGGTGGTAGAAGTGCGTGTCCAGGAAGACCACGGTCGCGCCGCGCAGCGGCCGCCAGAACCGGCGGACGTCCCCGCCGGTCAGGATGACCAGGCCGGCCTCGGTGGCCCGGCGGGCGACGTGCCGCACGGAGGGGAAGTCCGGCTCGACGCGCTGCTCGTCGGGGAAGAGCCGCACCGCCCGGAAGCCGCGCTCGGCGAGCCGGACGACCTCCCGCTCCGCGCCGAGCGGATCGCGCAGGTCGAGCGCGCCGACCGGCAGCACGGTGGGCCCGGCCAGGGCGGCGGCCTCGTCGTTGCCGCTGGACACGTCGAACAGCGCCGCGCGGAGGCTGGCCACGGCCGCCCGCGCGATGCCGTTCGCGCCGAGGGTGGCCGCGACGTCGCGGGGATCGCCGGTGGGGCCCGGCCGGTCGGCGTACCGGCCGACGAGGACGTCGACGTCGAAGGTGACCGACGGCAGGTCGCCCGCGACGAACGGGTTGTCGCTCACCGCTGCCTCGCCACCGCGAGCACGCGGTCCCGGTCGCCGTCCGGCAGCGCCGGACCGTACGGGTCGACGGCGTGGGTGGCGGGGATCCGCCCCTCGTCGGCGGCGATCTGGAGCATGCGGAGCACGTACCCCTCCATCGGATCGGTGAAGGTGACCTCGGCGAGCCGGTCGAGCCGGGCGGAGGCGGCGACGAAGTCGTCGTGCTTGCCGTCGGCGTACGCCCGCAGCACGGCGGCGGTGACCGGCACGGCGGCGGCGGCGAGGCCGACCAGGGCTGCCTGCGCGCCCCACATCAGCGACGGCCCGAACATCCGGTCCTCGCCGGTGACGGCCAGCCGGTCGGCCCGGTGCGCGGCGGCCAGGGCGGCCTGGCAGGCGAGCGCGTCGTGCAGCCGGGCCACCTTCACCCCGGCGACGCCGGGGTGCTCCAGCAGGGCAGCAAGCCGCGCCGGGGCGTACGGCCGGGTGTAGAGGTCGAAGGCGAGCATCGGCAGGCCGGCGGCCTGCCAGACGGCGTCGTGGTGGGCGACCGCGTCGCCGTCGACGGGGAAGACCAGGACACCGGCCGCCCCCAGGTCCGCCGCCCGGGCGGCCTGCGCGGCGACCTCGTCGGTGCGCTCCCCCGGCCGGCCGCCCACGCCGACGACCACCGGCACACCGGTGTCGACGGCGTGGCGCACGACCAGGTCGCGGGTCGCCGGGTCGAGGAAGGGGCCGCGGCCGGTGTGGGCGCACACGGCGAGGGCGTCCGCACCGTCGGCGACCAGGCCGCGCAGGTACCGGTCGAGCACCGCGGCGTCGACGACCCGGTCGGCGTCCATCGGGGTGGCCGTGGCGGCGACCAGCCGCCAGCGCAGCCGGTCGCGCAGGGCCGCGGCGGCCGGCGCGATCACGGGGCCACCGCCGCGCGGACGGCCCGGGCGATCTCGTCGACGTGCGCGTCGGTGTACCGCTCGTTCCAGTCGATCACCAGCAGGGTCTGCGCGATGAGCCGCTCGGCGACCGGGAACGCGCCGGGCCCGTACGCCGGCAGCCGGTCGGCCGGCGGCACGGTGAGCGGGAAGCGGGAGGTGCCGTAGACGGGGGCCTCGGTCAGCGCCGGGGCGCAGTGCAGCGGCTGGTCGAGGTAGCCGGCGCGGGCGGGGATGCCGGCGGCGGCGAGCGTGCCGGCCACCTCGCGGTTGGTCAGCGGCGGGTCGAGCACGATGGGGAAGAGCCACCAGGCGTGCGCGTCGAGGTCCGCCGGCAGGTGCACGCCGGGCAGATCGGCCAGCGCGGCGGCCAGCCGCCGGGCGGTGCGCCGCCGGTCGGCCAGCACGCCGGGCAGCTTCGCCAGTTGGGCGCGGGCGACGGCGCCAGCCAGCTCGGTCATCCGGTAGTTCAGGCCGAGGCCGACGTGCCGGCGCGCCTCGTCACGCGGCCACCCCTTGTCGGCGAAGAGCCGCATCCGGCGGGCCAGCACGGGGTCGTCGGTCACGGTCAGGCCGCCGTCGCCGCAGGTGATGTGCTTCCACTGCTGCAGGCTGAAGCAGCCGATCGCGCCGGCCGTGCCGGCGAGGGTTCCGTCCGGATAGCGGGTGAGCCACGCCTGGGCGCAGTCCTCGATCAGCGGCACGCCGGCGGAGTCGGCGACCGCGCGCAGGTCGGCGGCCGCGCCGAACAGGTGCACCCCGAGGATCGCCCGGGTGCGCGGCCCGATCGCGGCGGCGACCGCCGCCGGGTCGAGATTGCCGGTGTACGGATCGACGTCGGCGAACACAGGAACGGCGTTCTGCGCGAGAATGGGCGCGACCGTGCCGAAGTCGCTGATCGGAGATGTGATGATCTCGTCGCCCGGGTTCGGCGCGACGGCCGCGACGGCCAGGTGCAGGGCAGCGGTCCCCGAGCTGGCGGCCACGGCGTGCGACACTCCGTGGAGCTCGGCCATCTCGCGCTCGAGAGCGCGGACCTCGGTGCCCCAGACCGCGCTGAGCATGCCCGACTGGAGCACCCGGCTGACAGCGGCCAGCTCCTCCGCGCCGATCGTCCGGCCGCCGGCATCGGCCATGCTGGGGAACGACACGCACCCTCCCAGGGCTACAGTAATACCGGGCCTGACCGTAATCTTGTGCTGCGAACAATGCAACCCTGACAGGAGGCAGCGGTGACCATTGAGATCGGGGTCGTGGGTCCGCACGACCTGGTCGACGACGTGGCCGCCACCTGCGAGGAGCAGCCCGGCGTCACCGCCCGGCGGCTGCACTACGACCACGAGTCGCAGGCACCGGCGATCGTGGAGGCACACGCCGGCCAGGTCGAGGCGTGGCTGTTCACCGGCGTCGTGCCGTACACCCTCGCCCGGGAGGCGAACCTGCTGAACAGGCCGGCGGTCTTCGTCGACTACACCGGCGCGACCCTGCTCCAGGCCGCCGTGCGGCTGCTGCGCGACGGCCGCGACGTCACCCGCATGTCGATCGACACCGTCACCGGCGCGGACCTCGCCGGCACCTTCGGCGAGGCCGACCTGCCGGTGGACCGGGTCCGGTCGCTGCCCTATCGCAGCGGCCTGAGCTCCGACGACGTGATCGCCTTCCACCGCCGCCAGCGCAAGGCCGGCGCGGACGTCGCCGTCACCTGCCTCAGCTCGGTCTACGAGACGCTGCGCCACGAGATGCCGGCGTTCCGCCTCGCCCCGTCGAACCACTCGGTACGCACCGCGCTGCGCCAACTCCTGCTGCAGGTCGGCAGCCAGGCCCAGGAGGACGCCCAGATCGCGCTCGGGCTGGCCAACCTGTCCGACGGCGACGACGGGCTGCTCAAGGAGGTGGCCGGGCTCGGCGGCACCGTCGCGCGCTTCGCCCCCGACACGTACCTCATCGTCACCACCCGAGGGCCGCTGCACGACGCCACCGGCGGCTTCACCGCGCTGCCGATGCTGCGCCGCCTGGCCGACCGGCACGAGACCGTCCAGATCGGGTTCGGGCTGGGACGCAGCGCCGCCGAGGCGGAGAACCTGGCGCGCCGCGCCCTCAGCCGCGCCCGCAGGGTCGGCCCCACCACGGCCGTGCTGTCGCTGCGCGGCGAGACCGACATCGTGCTGGAGTCGACCACGCCGACCCCGCCGCCGGCGGAGGTGAACCTGGCGGTCATCGCCCAACGGGTCGGCCTGTCCGTGCCGACCCTGCTGCGGTTGCGCGAGGTGCGCACGGCGGTCGGCGACGAGCCGCTGACCAGCCGGGAGGTCGCCGACCAGCTGCGGGTGCAACAGCGCACCGCCCGGCGCATGCTGCACCGCCTCGAGCTGGCCGGCCTGGCCGAGCGGACCGGCAACCTCGCCTCCGGCACCAGCGGCCGCCCGCTGACGCTCTACCGCCTGACCCTCTGACCGCCCGCTCCGGTCCCGGGCGGGCGGCCGCGAGGGCGGCGGCGAGGATGCCGTCGCGCGCCGCCGCCCTGCTGACCGCGTCGGACGCGGTCAGGACAGCCAGGTGTCGAGGTGCTCGGCGACGAAGTCGTCGTCGCGCAGGTGCGGGTACGCCCGGTGCACCCGGTCCAGCTCGGCCATCTGCCCCGGCGACAGCTCCTCGGCCGGGTCCAGGCACCACCGGCCGGCCAGCAGGCCCTGCCGGCGCAGCACCTCGTGGATGCCGGGAATGCAGCCGTGGTAGCCGTTGGCGGAGTCGAAGATGGCGGCGTTGGCGTCGGTCAGGTGACCGTCGAGGGTGAGCAGCCGGCGCAGCGCGGCGTCGTCGCCGGCCCGGGCCCGGCGGGCGTCGTCGAGCAGCGTCACCGCGGTGTTCGCCCAGACCGCCCACTGGCCGAGCAGCCCACCGACGAACTCGACCTCGACGGCCCGGCCGTCCACCATGACCCGGTGCGGGGCCACGAGGTCGGCGAGGATGTGGTCGTCGTTGCCGGTGTAGAGGGCGAGGTCGCCGTTGCGGCCGGCCGCGCACACGCCGTGCAGCACGTCGAGGGTGCGGTAGCGGTCGAAGGGCGCCACCTTGATCCCGACCACCGATTCGAGGGCGGCCAGCCGGGCCCAGAAGCCCCGGGACAGCTCCCGACCGCCGACGGCGGGCTGCAGGTAGAAGCCGATCACCGGCAGCACCTCGCCGACCGCCCGGGCCCGCTCGACGAGGGCGTCCTCGTCCAGCGGCGCGTACGGCGGCAGCAGCACCATGTGGTAGCCGAGCGAGGCGGCCAGCTCAGCCTCGGCGACCGCCTGGGCGGTGTCCCCGCACGCGCCGGCGACCAGGATGGCGTCCGAGCCGGCCGCGGTCTCGGCGGCCAGCTCCAGCACGGGGGCGAGCAGCCCGACCTTCGGGTCGTGGATGGCGAACTGGGTGGTGTGCACGCCGACGGCGATGCCCCCCGCGCCGGAAGCCAGGTAGTAGCGGGTCAGAGCCCGCTGCCGGCGCTCGTCGAGCCGGCGGTCGGCGTCCAGGGCGAGCGGGTGCGCCGGGATGACGCAGCCGCGCCGGAACCGGGCCAGGGCCGAGGTCTGTCGGGTGCTCGATGCGGTCAACACGGTCTCTCCTAGAAGTTGCCGTCGCGGCGCTGGAATCCGGTCGGCTTACCGAGCAGGGGTTGGCCGTTGGCGACCCAGTCCGCTGTCAGGTCGATCAGGTCGGCGACGGGCACGTCGGGGTAGCCGAAGAGCCGGTGGCAGAGCTGGGCGTTGGACAGCAGCGCGGTCGGCGCCTCGGTGCCGGTGAAGACCGGCTCGCGGCCCAGCCGGGCGGCGAGCGCGGTGGCGACCTGACGGACCGAGACCAGCTCCGGCCCGGTCAGGTTCAACACGAACGGCGGTGTCCGCGTGTGGTGCAGGGCGCGCAGGGTCACCTCGTTGGCGTAGCCCTGCCAGACGATGTTGGCGTGGCCCATGGTGAGGTCCACGGGCTCGCCCGCGTGCAGGGTACGGGCGATGTCGACGAGGACGCCGTAGCGCATCTCGACGGCGTAGTTGAGCCGGATCAGGGCCAGCGGGGTGTCGTCGCGCAGCGCGAAGTGGGTGAGGATGCGCTCGCGGCCCAGGCAGGACATGGCGTACTCGCCGACCGGCTGGACCGGGGTCTGCTCGACGCAGCCGCCGGAGGTCACCGGGACCAGCGGGTAGACGTTGCCGGTGCTCAGGGCCACGAGGCGCGAGCCGGCGAAGCGCTGCGCGATCCGCCCGGGCAGGTAGGTGTTGGTGGCCCAGGTGGCGTGTTCCCGGCCGGAGGTGCCGAACTTCGCCCCGACCAGGAAGACCACGTTGGCCGCGTCGGGCAGCGCGGCCAGGGCGGCGTCGTCGGTGACGTCGGCCTCGACCACCACCGCGCCCTCGTCGCGCAGCGCGTCGGCGAGCCCCGCCTCCGAGAAGCGGGACACGGCGATGACCTTGGCGCCGGTGCCCGCCGCCGCGACGCCGCGCAGCGCCAGCCGGACGAGGCTGGGCCCCAGCTTGCCGCCCGCCCCGAGGATCAGGATGTCTCCGTCGAGCTTGCGCAGGTCGTCCACCAGGACGTCCCGCGGGCGCGAGAGCCGCTCCTCCAGTTCCGCCACCGTACGCATGCCAGCCACGCCCCTTCCGAAGTAACGGTCATGACCGTAACCTCCGGCCGGAGGGGCGTCAAGGCACCCGACGCATGGATCGGGCCGGCGGGGGTCAGGCCACGGCGCGCGCCGAGGTGAGAACGTCCAGGACGGCCCGGGTCTGCGCCCACGGCACCGGGCTCGGCGCGCCCCGGACCATGCCCACGAACGCGTCGATGGTGGCCCGGTAGCCCAGCTCGTCGGCCCCGCCGCGCAGCACCACCCGGCGCTCCCCCGCGGCGGTGTGCACGGTGACCTCGTACGCCTCGCCCTCGCTGACCCCGAGCACCTCCACCGTGCCGGGCACCCCGTCGTCCCACTGCACGGCCAGCAGCCCGGTGTCCTCCGAGCGCAGGCCCCGGTGCCGGCGCACGGTGCCGGCGGCCCCGACCAGCCGCACCGCCGGCCCGAGCAGCGCGACCAGCAGCTCCACCCCGTGCAGACCCATCATCACCAAGGTGCCCCCGCCGACCGCCGGGTCGTCCTGCCACGGGTTGTAGCCGGTGGCCCAGAGCCCGACGTCGTGGCGGACCGTGGCGCGCACCGACAGCACCTCCTCGCGCGGCACGTCGAACGCGACGAAGTCCGGCGCGAAGCGCAGCACCGAGGAGGAGAGCACCAGCTCCGGGGCCCGCGCCACGACGCGTTCCAACCGGTCGAGCTGCCCGACGGTCGCGGCGGCCGGCTTGTTGACGAAGCACGGCAGCTTGCGCTCCAGCACCTGCGACAACGCCTCCGGCACGTCCGAGGTGGGGACGGTGAGGACCACGCCGTCCGGGCCGGTCGCCAGCAGCGCCGCGAGGTCCGGCGCGACCGCCGCGTCCGGCTGCTCGGCCCGGAACCGCGCCAGTCGCTGCGGGTCGGGCTCCCACACCACGAGTTCCGCGTCGTCGCGCAGGGTGCGGGCGTCGGTGTAGGGGTGACTGGTGGCCAGTCCGGCGAGGGCGATGCGCATGAGCGCAGAGGCTACTCATCCGGCCTCCCGCCGCGCCAGGGGCAGGTCAGCCCTGCTCAGCCCGTGCGATCGAGGTGCTCCGGTCGCACCTCGTGGCGCAGCTGCTCCCCGCGTAGGAACCGGTCGATCTCGGCGATGACGATGTCGGCGGCCCGCCGCCGCGACCCGACCGTCCCCGCCGCCTCGTGCGGGGTCAGCAGCACGTTCGGCAGCCGCCGGAACGGATGGTCCACCGGCAGCGGCTCGGCGTCGAAGACGTCCAGCGCGGCGTCGATCCGCCCGGAGCGCAGTACGGCCAGCAGCGCGGCCTCGTCGACCAGGGCCGAGCGGGCGGTGTTGACCAGCAGCGCGCCGTCGGGCAGCAGGGCCAGCTCGCGCCCCCCGATCATCTTGACGGTCTCCGGCAGCACCGGCGCGTGCAGGGACACCACGAGGCTGCGGGCGAGCAGGTCGTCCAGGTCGACCCGCTCGACGCCGAGCACTCCGGCGTCGGCGTCGGACAGGTACGGGTCGGCGACCAGCACCCGCGCCCCGAGCGCCCGCACCAGGCCGAGGTACGCCCGGCCGGTGCGGGACGCCCCGACCACCCCGACCGTCGCCCCGCGCAGCTCCCGCCGGGGCGGCGCCGCCTTCGCGGCCGCCCAGTCCACCCCGGTCCGCAGGGCGTGATCGAAGCGGTGCAGCTGGTGCAGCAGGGCGAGGGTCAGCGCGAGCGCCTGCTCCCCCACCGCGTACGCCATCGCCTCGCCGGCCTGGGTGACGCGGACGCCCCGGGCGAAGCTGGCGGGGGTGACGAACGGTTTGACGCTGGCCCCGGTGTGCGCGAGCAGCCGCAGCCGGGGCGCGGCGGCGAGCACGTCGGCGCTCAGCGGGGCGGTGCCCCAGCCGGTCACGACGACGTCGGCGTCGCCCAGCAGCCGGGCCAGGGCACGCTCGTCGCCGACGTCGGCGCCGTCGGCCGGCAGCCGCACCTCCCCCAGCCGGCCCAGCGCTGCCCAGCCGTCGGCGTCGAAGAACAGCTCGCGGACCTCCGGCGAGGCCGCCACCGCGATGACGCTCATCCCTTGATACCCGTGGTGGCGACGCCCTCCTGGAAGTAGCGCTGTCCGATCAGGTACGCCATGAAGATCGGCACGAACGCCACGACCGACCCGGCGAGGAGCATGTTCAACGCCACGTTCTCCTGCTGCAGCGAGGCGATGCCGGTGGTGAGGGTACGCATGTCCAGGCTCTGCCCGACGATGAGCGGCCACAGGAAGTCGTTCCAGTGCCACAGGAAGACGAAGACGCCGAGCGTGGCGAGGATCGGCTTGATCAGCGGCAGCACGATCGAGACGTACACCCGCCACTCGGAGCAGCCGTCGAGGCGGGCCGCCTCGAACAGCGAGTCGGGCAGCGAGGCGATGAACTGCCGCATCAGGAACACCGCCTGGGCGTTGGCCAGGGTCGGCACGATCATGCCCCAGTACGTGTCCACGCCGTTCAGCTCGGAGATGATGATGAACGTCGGGATCATCGTGACGTGGTACGGCACCATCAGCATCGCCAGGAACGACCAGAACATGGTCTCCTTGCCCGGGAACCGCTTCTTGGCGAAGGCGTAACCGGCCATCGAGGCGAACAGCAGCACGCCGACCACCGACACCACCGAGTAGACGACGGTGTTCCACATCCAGCGCAGCACGCTCTTGGCGCCGATCACCTGGTCGTACGCCTCGGTGGAGAACGGCCAGGGCAGCAGGCTGTCCGGGAACGTGACCGGCCCGGTCGGCTTCAACGACAGCACGACCATCGCGTAGAAGGGGAACAGGGTGACCGCCGCGCCGACCACCAGCAGGGCGGTACGGCCGACCATCCAGCCCTTGCCGGGCCTGCCGGGCCGGTACGGCCGCCGGGCGCGCCTGGGTGGCGGCGGCGGGGCGGGCACGACGGTGGCCGGTGGCGTGATCGTGTCCGTCATTCTTCCCTCCCGAGGGTCAGCCGCTGGATGAGCGCCACGATGATCGTCAGCACGAACAGCGCGACCCCGACGGCACTGGCGTAGCCCAGGTCGAAGTACTTGAAGCCCTGGTCGTAGAGCAGGTAGACCAGGCTGTAGCTGGACCGCACGGGGCCACCGCCGGTCATCACGTAGATCATGTCGAAGACCTGGAACGACACGGTGGTCTCGATGATGGCGACGAAGAACAGTGCGGGCCGCAGCTGGGGCAGCGTCACGTACCGGAAGCGCTGCCACGCCGACGCGCCGTCGGTCAGCGCCGCCTCCTCCAGCTCCGCCGGGATGTCCTGCATCCGGGCGAGCAGGATCAGCATGCCGTAGCCGAAGCGGGACCAGACCGAGACCAGCACCAGCGCGGGGACGACCAGCGCGCTGTCGGCGAGCCAGGAGCCGGCCGGCAGGCCGATCGCGCCCATGGCCCGCGACCACGGCCCGTCCTCGGCGAAGACCCAGGTGAAGACCACACCGGCGAGGACCAGGCTGGTCACCACCGGCAGGAAGAAGATGGACCGGAAGAGCTTCGCGCCGCGGAAGGCACGGCGGGTCAGCAGCGCCATGCCGAGGGAGGCCAGCATCGACAGCGGCACGGACAGCCCGGTGAACAGGACCGTCACGCGCAGCGCCGACCAGAACGTGGGATCGTCGACGAGGCGTCGGAAGTTCTCCAGCCCGGTGAAACTGGTCTCGCCACCGATGGTGTAGTCGGTGAAGCCCAGGATCACCCCGGCGATCGCCGGCCCGAACCGGAACACGACGAAGAGCAGCAGGAACGGCAGGACGAACAGCAGCGCCGCGCCGGCCTCGCGGGCGGAGGGGCGGCGCACGCGTACGCGCTGGCGGCGGCTCCCCGGTAGTGCAACCATCTGACAACCTTTCTCGGCGGCTCGCGGTGGGCGGGTAGGCCCACCGCGAGCCGCGCCGGCGCTATCCGAGCAGCGGGGTGGCGGCCTTCGCCGCGTCGTCGAGCGCCTGCTCCACGGACTTCTTGCCGAGCAGGGCGGCCTGGATCTCCGGGGAGAGGACGCCCTGGACGTCGCGGGCCTTCTCGTGCAGCGGGCCGACCGTGCTGGTGCCCACCTGCTTCTCCTGCTCACCGAGGACCGGGTCGCCGGTGTACAGCGGGCCGGTGGACTTGCGCGGGGAGAAGAAGCCGGAGGCCAGGTCGTACTTCTTGGTGTTCTCGGCGTTGGTGGCGAAGGCGAGCCACTTGCCGGCCGCCTCCTTGTTCTTGGAGGTCTTCAGCATCGACAGCGAGCCGACGGTGCCGTAGCCGATCTGCTTGGTCTCGGTGAAGTGCGGGACGACCTGGATGTTGTCCTTGCCCCAGAACTTCTCGATCTCGGTCACCGGCACGCTCCACACGCAGCCGACCTTGTTCTGCGCGATGCGGGTCTGCTCGATCGGCGGGACGGCGGTGACAAGGGACTTGTCGACGTAGCCGCCGTCGACGAGCTGCTTGAGGAAGTTCAGCGCCTTCTTGCCGGCGTCGCTGTTGAAGGCGACCGACTTGCCATCCGGGCTGAACACGTCGCCGCCGGCCTGCCAGAGCAGCGGGTAGAAGGTCTGGTTCAGGGTCTGCTTGGCGTCACCGGCGTAGGCGGCGACGTCGTAGCCCTTGGCCTTGAACTTCGGGGCCAGGGTGAGCAGGTCGTTCCAGCTGGTCGGGTAGGTCGTCTCGCCGACGGCCGCGAAGACCTTCTTGTTGCAGATCGGCGTGGAGGCGCTGGTGAGGATCGGGGCGCCCATCATCTTGCCGTCGATGCTCACCGACTGCACCACGTTCTCGTGGTAGTCGCTCCTGGTCGCCTCGTCGAGGTACTTGTCGACGGGCTCGATGTTGCGGGCGTACTTGGGCAGCTGGTCGGGGATCAGGTAGACGACGTCCGGCCCCTTGTTGCCCGCGATCGCGGTGGCTAACGCCTGGTCGCGGTTGGCCCACGGGAAGATCTCGACCTTGACCTCGATGTCGGGGTTGGCCGCCTGGAACGCCTTGATGGTCTCGTCCCAGTGCGCGCGGTGCTTCGCCTCTTCGAAGATCACCGGATATTTCCACATTGTCACGGTCGCCTTGCCGGAGTCACCGGAGCCGGAACCGCCACAGCCCGTGGCCGCGAGCGCGGCGACGAGCGCCACCGCCACGGCCGAAAGGCTCTTCCGAACACGCATCTCGCATCCTTCCGGGGGGGTCATGTTCGCAGTACATTAACTTACGGTCCGGGCCGATACTAGAGCCCGCATGTACCGAGGTCACATCGTTACTGTTCGTGCGAATGCCTGGACAGATCGATCCAGAACCGTAATAGCGAAGGACTCCGATGACCGTCACCCTCGCCGTCGTCGGCGCCGGCAACCGCGGCAGCACCTACGCCGGATACGCACTGCGCCACCCCGAGCGGGCCCGCATCGTCGCAGTCGCCGACCCCCGGCCCGCCCACCGGGCCGCGCTCGCCGACGCCCACGGCGTCGCGGCGTCCGCCTCCTTCGAATCCTGGCAGGCCCTCACCGCGCAACCCCGACTGGCCGACGCCGTCGTCCTCGCCACCCCCGACCGGGAACACGCGGAACCGGCCGCCCGCCTCGCCGACCTCGGCTACCACATCCTGCTGGAGAAGCCGATCGCGCCGACCGAGGCCGAGTGCGAGGCGGTCACTGCGGCGGCCGAACGCACCGGCGTGCTGCTCGCCGTCTGCCACGTGCTGCGCTACACCCGTTACACCGACGCGGTGAAGCGGCACGTCGACGCCGGAACACTGGGCCGGATCGTCGGCGTGGAACACCTGGAGCCGGTCGGCTGGTGGCACTTCGCCCACTCCTACGTCCGCGGCAACTGGCGCCGCGCCGAGGACTCCTCCAGCAGCCTGCTCGCCAAGTGCTGCCACGACCTGGACTGGCTCCGCTACATCGTCGACGACACCCCGGCACAGGTCAGCAGCGTCGGCGCGCTGCACCACTTTCATCCCGGCAACCGACCGTCCGGCGCCGCCGACCGCTGCCTCGACTGCCGGGTCGAGTCGACCTGTCCCTACTCGGCCGCCCGCTTCTACCGCGCCTGCCTCGCCGACCCGGCCCGGCACGAGTGGCCGCTGTCGGTGGTGACCCGCGACCTGACCGGCGACGGCGTGGACGCCGCGCTGCGCGACGGGCCCTACGGGCGGTGCGTCTACGCTGGCGGCAACGACGTCGTCGACCACCAGAGCGTCACCGTGTCGTTCGCCGGCGGCGCGACCGCCACCCTCACCATGAGCGCCTTCACCCCCGGCGGGCACCGCCGAACCCGGATCATGGGCACCCACGGCTACCTGGAAGGCGACGGCGAGCAGGTCACCGTGACCGACTTCGTGACCGGCACCAGCGTCACCACGGACACCCGGGGCGGCGGGGCGGACGCCGGCTCCGGCCACGGCGGAGGCGACATGGCACTGATGGCGGCCTTCGTCGAGGCGGTGGCCACCGGCGACCGGTCGCGGGTGCGTTCAGGGCCGCGGGAGTCCCTGGACAGCCACCGCATGGCGTTTGCCGCGGAACGCAGTCGGCTCGCGGGCGGCGTGCCGGTGGCACTCGAGCCCATCTCACGCTGACCCGGCCGCTCCCCTGCTCCGGCCGTCCTGTCCCGTCGGCGTCCGGTCAGCCGGCGGTACGACTTACCGGGCCGGGGTCGTTGCTCCTCTCTTGCGGGGAGCCGGTTGGTTCCCGCGGGGATGTTCCGGACCCGGAGCCGCATTGGAATCCACGTATGAGCTTGACATGAATCTTGACCGGGATGTGGCCTCACCTCGGCAGCTGCGCTGAAGTCCCGCGTCACCACCCGTACGCCGGCACGGTGTTGCCGCCCCGCTGCGGTGCCCGGTGGACCGCTGCCCCGCCGGCAACCTGACTGCCACGGGCGCAGGTGAGGGCCCGCAGCGCAGTAACGCAGGCGAGCACCGCCGAATGGTCCGTCCCCTGGCTCTCCACGATCTACTCTGTGGCGGACGGTGCCCGCCCGGTGACCGGACGGGCACCGCCGACGTCACCGCGGACGCCACTCAGGCGCCCGGGCCTCGGATCGTGACGTCGTGGCTGGTGTAGGCGTACGCGTAGGTGGCGTTGCCGTCGAAGCGGACGTGGTACGTGTACTGGCCGCCGACCGGGGGCGTGTCGGTGATGGTGAACGAGCCGTCAGCGGCGAGCGGCACCAGCGGCAGGTCGGCCCCGACGGAACCGTTCTTGTTGGTGTAGACCCGGTACACCACGATCGACCCGGAGGCCGGCGTGGGCACGTTACCGGCGGTGCTCATCTGACCGGTGAGGGTGAGCGAACTGGTGTTCCCTGTCGTCGGGCCGGTCACGGTCAGCGAGGTGGGGTGCTGGGCCACGCCGACCTCGGTCGTGATCTTCGACCAGCGGAAGGTGGGGCTGCCGTCCCAGGTGGCGGTGTACCTGACGCTGCCGCCGACCGGCGGGGTGTCGGCGACGGTGAAGGTGCCATCCTCGGCGGTGGTCACGCCGGGCAGGGTGGCGGTGGTGCCGTCGGGCAGCGTGCGGCTGATTTCGATCGGCTGTGCCCCGGGCGCGGAGCCGTCGGGGAAGGCGAGCCGGCCGGTCATGGTGAACGGGTCCAGCGCGGTCGCCGCGGTGGTGGCCGACAGGCCCAGCGTGGACGCCGGCAGGAAGGCGCCCTCCACTCGCCACAGGTAGTACCGGTTGTACGGCCAGTCGTTGAGCAGTGCGTAGAGGTCGTCGCCCAGCACGGAGAGGCTTCCGGTGACCAGGTCGCCCTTGTAGGTCATCTGCGCCTGGTAGGTCTTCGCCCCCGTGGCGGCGTCGTACACGTTGGCGTAGGGACCGTAGTTCGAGCCGTAGAAGGCGGTGGCGACGTGTTCGCCGTCCGGGCCGAGCGCGATCGCGCCCGGTACGCCCGGGTGGTCGGCCCTCGAGCCGTAGCTGCGCACCTTGGTCAGGGTCTTGGTATCCCAGACGTCGAAGCCGGAGGTGGCGAAGACCGAGACGGCCTGGGTGCCGTCGGGCGTGATGGTGAGGTCGGTCAGGTTGGACAGGCCGTTGTCGGCGCCGTCGATCACGCCCCGCAGGGTCGCCGGAGTGGTGCTGACGTCGTACACCCGCGGGCTGGCGGGATTGATCCCCGCCTCGGCGGTGAAGACCGTGTTGCCGGCGCCGGCGACCAGTGGCACGCCGTACATCCGGTTGGCAACCTGGACGGGGGTGGGCGTCGCCACGGACAGGTCGAGGCCGAGGACGCCGCCGACAAAGTCGTTCCTGATGCCGTAGCCCACCCAGAGCTGGTCGCCGTCGACAGACAGGTTCGCCGGGGACGGGTACGCGGCCAGGTTGATTCGTCGGACGACGGCGAGGGTGGCCGTGTCGATCTCGGCGATCTCGTTCGAGCCGGTCAGCGCCGCGTAGACCCGGCTGCCGTCGGGCGTGGCGGCCAGGCCAGCTGGGCTGGCCAGGCCGGTGATGTTGCCGGTGAGCGTGCCGCGGGCGTCAGCGACCACTATCCGGTCATTGGCGGAGACGAAGACCCGGCCACCGGCCGCAGCCGTGTCAACGACGCCGGTGACGCCTTGGATCAGGGTGGCGGTGTCCCTGGCGGCGGCGGGTGCGGTGGTGACGACGAGGCTGGCCGCGGCGGCCATCGTCGATGCCAGGACTGAGCCGATCACTGTGCGGATTCGCACGTGCGGTCCCCTTTCGGTGGTAACCCCGTGATGCCGCGGCGGCCGGCGGAGCCGGTGCCGGGCCTGCGACCAGATCGTCGCGTCGTGGAGTTAGCGGCCTTCCCGCCAGCACCGTTACACAGTGGACAAAGACTCAGCGTGGGGCCCGGCCCGAGCGGCGGCAGCTGTCCGCCAAGGGACGACACTCACTGCCGATCGTCACCCGCCGATACCGTCCGGGCTGCCCCCTGGCCGGTGTCCTGCCAACCGCTGCTTCGGCGGCGTCCCGCAGCCTGGTCGTAGATGGCCCCTCGAGGCGGACTCACGCCGGGGGCCGCTCCGGCCAGGGCTGTCGGGCGACGCTGCTCGACCGGTCGGAAAGGATCGTGCGCAGCAGGGTGAGCAGTTCGGCGCGGTTGGCGCAGTTGAGCCGGGACCGCATCCGCGCCACGTGGTGTTCCACCGTCTTGGCCGAGATGAACAGCCGGTCACCGATCTCGCGGTAGGTCGATCCGGCGAGCACCAGCTCGGCCACCTCACGCTCCCGGTCGCTGAGCCGGTGGGGTGCGGGGCCAGCGACGGAAATGGCGTCGCCGCCCGGTGGCTGCTGCCCACCCTTGGCCCCGGCCGGACGGCCCTGCAGCATCCGGGCACAGTCCAGCAGGCTCGTCATCGCCCGCCGGTCCTCGGTGCGGATCGCGGCCTGGCCGGCGAGCCGAGCGCCGTCCCAACGCAGCCCCACGTCGTGCAGGCCCCGGGCGGCACTCTCCACCCGGACCGGATCGACCGTCCCGCGCAGCACCTCGACCCAGCAGGCGGCGGCAGCGGCGACCACGGTGGCGTACCGGTTGTGGTCCGCCGCGTCGAGCAGTGCGCTCACGTGCTCGTCGGCGACTGCCGGCCGCTCGGCGAGGATCGCCGCGTGCAGGCCGCTCCAGTGCAGGGGCGCACTCCACAGCGGCGGATGACCGAGCCGGTCCAGCAGTTGCCGTGCCTCCAGCAGGTAAGGCTCCAGCCGGCTCAGGTGGCCCAGCCGCGCCCCGGCGACGGCCAACTCGCCGAGGGGCAGCAGCGTGAACAGGTCGACCGGGTGGCGGACCAGTGCGTCCAGCGCATGTCCCCAACCGCGCTGGAGCGTGCCGAGGTCGCTGTTGCGCCGGGCGATCCCCATGTCCAACGCCGTGGCGAAGAGCAGGTCCCGCGATTCGAGCGGCGGGCCACCGTTGGTCACCGCGGCGAGGCGATCGGCCGCGAAGCCGGTACGGCCACGCACCATCGCGAGCCAGGCCTGCAGCAACCGGTGCCGCCGGCCCATCAGCGGACCGCCGGTGCCCCGGGTCACGGCCCGGTCGAGCACCCCCTCCGCGGTGTCCAGTTCGCCGCAGTGCATCGCCGTGAGCGCGGCGAGGGCCGCCGGGCTGTCCGGCAGGAGCACCGCCCGGCCGGCCGGTTCCAGCAGCGCGGCCGCCTGCACGAGGGTGGACAGCGCGGCGGTGGGTGGCCCGGCGACGCTGTCGCGTATCGCGTCAGCCATCAGCCGGGCGGCGCTGTGATGCAGGGTGGGTGGTCCACCGGCACGGTCGCCCGCCGGCGGACCCGCTCCGTCGACCTGCTGGCCGATGGCGAGCGCACCCAGAGCGGCGAACGCCTCCGCCGAGGCGCCTTCCGACCACCGGTACAGCTCCACACTACGAGCGACCTGGCCACGGTGCGCCAACACCGTCGCCGCGACCACCGCCGCCTCCACCTGGTCGGCCGCAGGGGCCGCGGCAAGGCGCCGGTCCGCCAGCCGCAGTGCGAGGTCGAGATCACCGGCGAGTGCCGCAGCGACCGCCTGCCGGGTGACGGCAGGCCGCCCGGCGGCGGTGGCCGCGGCGAAGAGCTCCGCCGCGACTGCCGGCTCGCCGGCCAGCGCCTCCTCGGCAGCGGCCTCGAGCGTCGGCGCCGGACATTCGTCGGTCACCCCGGCCGCGAGCATCGGGCGGACCAGCGGTAGCACCGGCCCGCCCCGGGCGAGCTGCAACCGGGTGAGCCGAACCCAGACCGTGGTGCGCTCGGTGGCCGGGCTCAGCACGGTCACCGCCCGCCGCACGATCGGCGTGAGGCGGCCGTCCGCACCGAGCAGCCCGGCCGCCCGGGTTTCGCCGATCAGCTCATCCACTTCGGCCGGCTCACGACCGAGCAGCGTGCCGAGCAGGTCCACCGGCAACGGCACGTCGGCGGCGGCGGCCAACAGCAGCCGCCGAATGTCGGGGGCCAGGTCCTCCAGATCCGGCCCGAACTCGAGGATGACCTGCGGGGACGGCTCCGTGGGGAGGCCCGAACGATACTCCTGGCCGCGCAGCCCACGGACCAGTCGTTCGACGTCGCGGGGCACTCCGCCGGTCTGTCCGTGCACGAAGTCGACCAGGTCGGGGTGTCGGTCGAGCTCGGGCGCACAGGCAAGGTAGGCGGCCGTCTGCTCTCTGGTGAACGGGGTGAGCAGGACGAGGTGCCCGTCCCGCCGCAGCGCAGCGGCCAGCTCGACCAGCGCCGCCGGCCGGGGCCACGGTCGGTAGCCGACGATGAGGCGATGCCGGCGGGCGGCCACCAGGTGACGCAGTACCCGCAGCCGGGCGTCGTCGAGCAACTGCGCGTCGTCGACCAGCAGCACCGTGTCCGGGTCGACCGCATCCGGCTGGTCGGGGGCGCTCTCGAGCACGGTGATGCCGGCCCGCCGGTAGACCCGGGCCAGTGCCTGGAGGTACGCACTGCGGCCGTGGCCGCCGGGACCTGTGACGCCGAGCGCGAGCGGAGCCACCGGAGTCGCCGCCACCGCGTCGAGCACGGCCTGCGACCCTTGGTCCAGCACGAGCCGGTCCTCGCCGACGCCGCTCATGATCATGGCGGTCATCCTTCACGTCCCCGCTTACGGGTCAGCACCAGGCGGGACGCCTTCGGCAGTTCCAGCGGAGTGATGCGCACCGGGGGACGCGGTGGTGGCTCGCCGCCGACCGCACGGTGGTGATCAGGTCGATCGGGTCGGTGCTGCGGCGGGGTCGCCCGGCCCGCACTGCTGACGAGATGGGGTTGGCGGTGGGGATCCTGACGGCGGAGGCGCGGTGAGACCATCTGGCAGGCGGCCAGGGCCGCGCCGGTGGCGGCGGTCAGCTGCGGATCGGACTCCACCTCGACCGGCACCGGAAGGGCTGCGGCGAGCAGTTCGGCCACCAGCGGGATCCGGGTGGAGCCGCCGGCGAGCAGGACGCCGTCGAGCTGCGCCGGCAGCAGCCCGGCAGAGTGGACGGCCCGAACCAGCAGGTCGACCGTCACTTGCACCACCGGGCGGATCATGTCTTCGAACTGCACCCGGCTCACCGGCACACGGGCCGGCCCGCTCGGCAGGGTCACCAGCACGTCAGTCTGCGTGCCGACCGTCAGCTCACGCTTGGCCCGCTCGCACTCCGGCAGCAGTCTGCCCAGGGCGGCATCCGTCTGCCGCGGGCCGTCACTGCCGAACTCGCGGGCCAGAACGGTTCGCACGTGCTCGGCCAACGCCTCGTCGAAGTCGGCGCCACCGACGCAGTCCACACCCTGGGGCAGACCGAGGGTCTCGTAGGTGCCGTGCGGGCTGCGGCGCACCAGGGCCGCCTCGAAGGTGTCGCCGCCCAATGCGTAGACGACGGCCGTGCTGCCGGGGAAGCCCCGCGCCGCGTGGCTCTCGGCCACCGTGACCGTGCAGGGAAGCAGCGTCACGTGGTCCAGGCCGAAATCGCGCAGGGCCGTGTCCAGCAGGTCCCGCCGGTGCTGGCCCCAACCTGCCGGATGGCTGAGCACGACGGCCTCGGCGGGCTCGCCCTCGCGCTCGAGCACTCGTTCGACCACCCACGTCGTCATCGCCGCCGTCAGCGTGTGCGGCGGCCACGCCTCGTCGGCGAGCATCAACGGCACATCGTCGCCGACGCGCCGGACGAAGCCTCGGGCCGTCCGGGCCCGGTCGTCGATGCCGGGCTCGCCGACCACGAGCGTTCCGTCCATCGTGAGGTGCAGCACCGACGGCACGGCCATCGACCCCGTGTGCAAAGGGACGCCCTCGGGACGGCTCCAGGTCGCGCCCTGTCGTCGGGCCACGGTGGCCGCGGTGTTCGTGCTTCCGATGTCTATCCCCAGGACGTACGGCATCCGCTCTTCTTCCTTCACCCGAGCTGGCCGGTCGGTGGCGACGGCGTCCGCTCCGTGCGGCGACACCCCGGCGAACCCCGTGGGCTCCTACGTTCGTACCAGAGATCACTCCGGCATCAGGACCCTAAATTCCGCCGACCCGGGTCCCCCATTCCCCCTAACGTACGAGGGGGTGCATGCCCTAGTCCGGCGGAGGGGCTCGCGGGCTCATCCCCGATGACCGGGGTCGGTCGCCGGCCATACCGTCACTGTCGACGATCAACGGTCGCTGACGCACCTCGGAGGAGATCCCGCTCATGACCCTGCACGACTTCGTGCTCAATCTGCTCACCGACCCCGATGCCAAGGCGGCGTTCGACCTCGACCCGGAGGGCGCGCTGCAGGCTGCGGGGCTCACCGACATCACCCCAACGGACGTGCAGGACGTCGTCCCGCTGGTGGTCGACTACGCCCCGGCCCACGGACTCGCGCCGATCGCCCCGGTTGCCGGTCAACTTGGAGCCGACCCGCTCCTGGCGGACGTCACGGACGGGGTCAGTCACATGCAGACCGTGACGCCGGAGATCACCATCAGCGGCTACAGCGGCGTGGACGCCAAGGCCGGCGTGCTGGGAGCCATCGCCGTCGATCCGGCGGCCGCCGCCGTCGGGGCCACCGTGCTGCCCGGGATCAGCCTGAGTTTCGGGCCGGACGGTCTGGGCGCCGATCTGATCGGCGTGCACGACCTGGCGCACACCCTCGACGCCGATGTGGTCGGCGTCGTGGACACGACGGCCGACCCGATCGTCGGGGACGTGGCCGGCACGGTCAGCCACCCGGACACCGTGCTCGACGGCGCTGACGGTCCGCTCGGCGCTCCGGACGGCCTGCTCGGGGGCACGGTGCCGGGCACCCAGGGCCAGGTCGACGGAGTTGTCGGTTCGCTGGGTGTCGACGACGCCCTGGGCGGGCTCGGTCTGGGCGACGGCGCTGGCGGTGTGGTTCCGCCCGTCGACGTGCCGTCCACCGTGGGCGGTGTGACGGGTCAGGTGGACGGCGTTCTCCCGGGCGTCACCGGCGCCGTCGGCGGCCTGACCGGTGGCGTCACCGGCGGGCTGACCAGCGATGCGGGGAATCACGCCGAGGCGCCCGACTCGTCCGGCGGCGGCCTGCTGGGCCTCACCGGCGGTCTGCTCTGACTCGGTCCATGTGGGAGGGAAAGCCGGATAGCTTATGCTAATCCGGCTTTCTCCGCATCCCTCTTGATATGTGAGCCGAAATCAGCACACTTGGTGCGGTGATGGCGGGGATCTGGTTGGACGTGCTCGACGGGATGGCCCGCACCTGTCGCGAACACGGACGGGGCGATCTGCTCCAGGTCGTCCGGGACAAGCGTGTCCAACTACTCGACCCGGCGCTGCGGGTCCTGGTCATCGGTGAGCCGAACCAGGGTAAGAGCCAGTTGATCAACGCGATCGTCAACGCCCCGGTCTGCCCAGTCGGCGACGGCCGCACCACCGTCCTGCCGACCGTGGTGCGGCACAGCGAGGTCGCCTCGGCCGCGGTGGTCCACACGCCGTCGACAGGAAGCGGGGCAGTCGCGTCCGCAGCCTCGGCGAGCGCCGAACGGACCGCGGTACCGGTGGGCCAGATCGCCGCCGCGGTGGCCGGCACGCTCGGGCGACGGCCCGGTGGCGGCCACGCGTACGTCGACGTCACGTTGCCGCGCGCGCTCCTCGGTGCCGGGCTGGTCCTGGTGGACACTGCCGGCAGCGACGAGGTGGCTACGATCGGTGGCGGCACCCCGGTCGCCGCGGTGCACCGCGCGGACGCCGTGCTCCTTGTCTCCGATTCGACCCGGGAACTCTCGGTCGCCGAGATCAACATGCTGCTGCACGTCGCCCGGTCCCATCCCAACGTGGTGGTGGTACAGACCAAGATCGACCTGGTGCCGGACTGGCGTGCGGTCGCCGAGCGTAACCGGCGGCATCTGGTCGAGGCCGGCGTGCCCGCAGCGCTGATTCCGGTCTCGTCGGCGTTGCGTCTGCGAGCGGCCGCCACCGACGATCGCGGGCTCAACACCGAGTCGGGCTTCCCGGTGCTGATCGCCCGGCTTCAGCGGGACCTGACCGGCAAGGCCGACGTGCTGGCCCGCGCCTCGGTGGCGTTGACCGCTCGGACGGTGGTGGAACAGCTCGCCGCGCCTCTGCGCGCCGAACTGGAAAGCCAGGAAGCCGAGCAGCAGTCCGGCCCCATTTCCCGCCTGCACGCGGCCCAGCGGGAGGTCGACGAGCTGCGTCGCTGCTCTACGCGGTGGCAGAACACCCTCATCGACGAGGTGGCCGACCTGCTCTCCGACATCGAGTACGACCTGCGCGACCGGACCCGGCAGATCCTGCGGATGGTCGACGAGGCGTTCGACACAGCCGATCCCCTGGTCGCCTGGGACACCTTCCAGGAATGGCTTGAACAGAGCCTGGTCGAGGCGGCGGAGGCCAACCACGAATGGCTGATCCAGCGCTGCGACTGGACCGCGCGCCGGGTGGCTGCCAACTTCGCCCGGTACGGCTACGACGTCCTGCCCCCCTGGTCCCTGAGCGTGCCTGAGGACCTCGGCGACCGGCTCCCGGAGATCGAACGGCCGAACATCGACCGGTTCACCGCGAGCCAGAAGGTGATCACCGGCATGAAGGGCTCCTATGGCGGCCTGCTGATGTTCGGCCTGGCGATGACGCTGGCCGGCATGCCGATGATCAACCCGGTCTCGATCGGCGCCGGCGCGCTGTTCGGCGGCAAGAGCATCCGCGACGAGGGCAAACAGATGCTCCGCCGCCGTCAGTCGACCGTCAAGACGGCGATCCAGCGACACGTCGACGACTTCTTCGTCCGCATGAACAAGGACTGCCGGGACACCACCCGCCAGGTGCAGCGGATCCTCAGAGACCACTTCACCGCGCTGACCGAGGAGTTGCAGGAGGCCATCGTCCAGTCGTTCCGCACCGCCAAGCAGGCTGCCGACACCGACGCGGCAGTCCGTGAGCAACGCCAGCGCGAGATCCGGCTCAAGATGACCCGGCTGGCCGCGCTCTACGACCAGGCCCAGCAGTTGACCGCCCGGGCCACCCCCGCGAGGCTGGGGCCCCCCGCGTGACCGTCGGCCTGCGGCTCGGCGAGGCAGTGTGGGGGCTGCTGCAGCACGCCCTCGACCTCTATCGGGACAATCGCCGGGCCACCGGTCACCTCCGGCACCAGTTGGCCCGGCTCGAACAGCCGCTGCGTGTCGCGATCGCCGGCCCGTGGCGATCCGGCAAGTCCACGATGCTGAACGCGGTCATGGGCGAGGAGGTGGCGCCCGTCGGCGACGCGGACGGCACCGGAGTATTCACCTGGTACGAGGACGCGGCGCGACCGCACGCCATCGCCTACTCGACCACCCACCCGCCGCAGGAGCTGGCCATGACCAAGTCGGCGACCGGGATGCGGGTCGACCTCGTCGGCTGGCGGGCGGGCGAGCTGCGCGACATCGTGGTGCGGTGGCCTACCCGGGCCCTGCGACAGCTGACCCTCATCGACACACCCGCGATCACCGGCATCGACGAGCACGGGCGGGCGCCGGTGATGGACAGGGCGCTGCGGGACGCGGACGCGGTGCTATACCTGACGCGCGACGGTCGCGGCACCGACCTGCGGGTGCTCGAGTCCAGCCGGGAAAGCGCGGTCGGGCAGGCGGCACCGGTGACGGCCATCCTGGTGCTGGCCCGGGCCGACGAGACCGGGGGTGGACGGATCGACGCGCTGCTCACCGCCCGCCAACTCGCCCGCCGGCAGTACCGCGACCCCCGGGTGAACGCACTCTGCCTCGACACCGTGGCGTGCAGCGGGCTGATCGGCCTGGCTGGCCGGGTGCTCAGCGAGTCCGACTTCGCCACGCTCGCGCAGTTGGCCCGCGTGTCTCGCGAGGCACTGGAGCCCCACCTGCTCTCGGCCGACCGCTTCGCCGTCGGCGAACTGCCCGTCCGGCTGGACGCCGAGGTACGCGCCGGGCTACTGGACCGGCTCGGCCTCTTCGGGATCAAGCTCGCGACCACCCTGGTCCGTACCGGCTGCGACGACCGGGCCAAGCTGTCCGCCGAACTCATCCGCCGCAGCGGCCTGACCGAACTACGCGAGTCGGTGAACCGGTTGCTCCTCGACCGGCGGGACGCGCTCAAGGCGCGTTCGGCGCTGGCGGCCGTGGAGGCACTACTGCGAGCCGAACCCGAACCGGGCAGCGGTGAACTACTCGCCATGCTGGAGCAGATCCTCGCGGGCGCACACGAGTTCCGGGAGCTGCGCCTGCTCGCGGCGCTGCGAAACACCCGGCTCGGATTCGACACCGAGCTGGCCGCAGAGGCCCGGCGGCTGGTCGGCGGCGACGGCATCGGTCTGGCCCCCCGACTCGGGATCCCACACGACGTGACCGTGCAGCAGCTCTGGGAGGCTGCCTCCGACGCCCAGTGGAGGTGGCGGAAACGGGCGGAGGACACAACGCTCCGGCTAGCCCAGCGGCGCGGGGCGCAGGTCGTCGTCCGCAGCTGCGAGGGGATGCTCGCCGAACTGGCCGAGGGTGGCCGGTGACGTCCCGACCGACCGTGCCGTAGCCAGCCGCGTGGACCGCTCAGGGGCCGAGGCCAGTACGCAGCATCAGCTTGGGAATTGTCGATGTGCGGCTGCCAACAGACCGCACGGCCTGGTCGGCTCGGTCCTCAGCGGCCTGGTCTGCCCCTGGCTGGCCTACGCCAATGGCACGCTAATGGCACGGGCGTTGGTGACCGCTGATGCCCGTCGGTGACCGTTCGACGAACTGCTTACTGGCCCGTGGCTGGCCCGCGCGTTCGGTGGCTGCCCGCCCTGGTCCGATGCCGCCACAGGGCCACAGCGACCAATCCGGCGGCGAGGACGGTCAGCATCGCACCGGTCGCGAGCCGCCAACGGCCCGGCCACTGCTCAGGCGTAGGTGCTGCCGTGGCAGGCGTCGGGGCCGCTGCCGGAGCGGACGGCGTATCCGGCAACTGGCGTATCCCGATACACAGCCCCGTGGCGCCGTCGATGGAATTCACCCGGTACCGGGTGCCAGCGCGGAAGTCGTAGCCGCAGCTGGCCTCGCCGCGGCTCACGGCCAGCCTGAGCGTGGCATCTGCCCCGGGATTGCCCTTCTCGACCGACTCGACCGCGAGTTGGACGGCCCTGTCCGTCACCCCAGTGACAGTGCCGACGACGATAAGGTCCGCCCGCTCGTCCTCCTGGTCGGGCCGCAAGGCGCACGAGCAGGCCCAAGCGGGCTTCACCGGTGAGGCGAGCACGGCCAGGCCGAGGCTGAGAGTGGCCAGGACAGCCAGAATCGTCGCGCGCAGCTTCATACGATCACCGACGCGCGTGAAGCCACAAGGGTTCCATGCTGACGTCCACGTTGACGCGGATCTCCTCATCGGGCAGTCCCCGACCTTCCAGCCTCCCCAGACGGGGACAAGGTGGAGCGCCTCACCAGCCGAACGACCTTGGCCCCGTCCGGGGAGGCGGTAGCCCTTGTGGTCCCCGGCGAGGGGATCCGCGGCGGCATCTCTGAGGAGGGTCGGGGTGCGGGACGGAGCCCCCAGGGTCTTCAAGGTCTTGTTGTCTCCCCAAGCGTGGCCGGCCGGCCCGGCCGATGCCGGCCGGAGGTCGCCAGCAGGCCGGGGCCGGGCCGGCGCGGCCCGCTTGCGGGCCGCCTTGATCTGATAGAGCGGAATTCGGCAACTGCTCGCGCTGCTCTGCTGTCCCGTCACGGGAGATGCTTGACACTCGCGTCCCACCAGATGCTTGACATGATCATTATCCGGTTTCTTCATCGCGTGATGGTTGCGGTCATC
>NZ_JBFABB010000059.1:0-41798 GCF_040640035.1 Micromonospora sp. NPDC023633
CTGCACCGAGGCCATCGGCGAGGTCGGCGGCTTCTCCTACTCGGTCAACGACAGTCAGCGGCTCTACCTGATCGAGACCGCCGAGAAGGGCATCGCGAGCCGCACCTCCATCTCGTTCTGCCGCGCCTGCGGCACCATCGCGGCGAGCTGGTCGCGTTCCTCGGTGGAGGGTTCCGCGTCGACCGGGGTCTCCTCGGCCAGCCGCAGCCGCTCCTCCAGCTCGGCCAGGGTGAGCAGGTCCCGCTCCCGGGCCGCCTCCGCGCGGGCCCGGGACTCGCCGAGCCGGTCGGTCTCCGCCTTCGCCGAGCGGGCCGCCGCGCCCAGCTCGGCCAGCCGGCGGGCGGCGGCGTTGCGGTGGCTCTCCGCCTCCCGCTTGGCGGCGGCGGCGTGCTGCACCGTCTCCTTGGCGGCGGCCACCTCGGCGCGGGCGTCGACGAGCTGCTCGCGCAGCTCCGCGCCGGTGCGCTCGGCGGCGAGCCGGTTCGACCGGGCCTCCTCGACGGCGGCCTGCACCTCGATGAAGCTGGGCGCCTTGGCCGACCCGCCGGCCGCCGCGTACGCGCCGACCACGTCCCCGTCCGGGGTGACCGCGCGCAGCTCCGGGTTGCCGGCGACCACCTCGGCCGCCGCGGCGAGGTCGTCGACCAGCACCACGTCACGCAGCGCCCGGTGCACCGCCGGACGGATCTGCGGGGAGCACTCCACCAGGTCGGGCGCCCAGCGGGCGCCGTCGGGCAGCTTCGGCCGCAGCGCGTCGACCGGGGCGTCCATGCCCGGCCCGGCGGGGCTACCGACCAGCAGGCCGGCGCGGCCCGCGTCGGAGATCTTCAGCAGCCGCATGGCCTCGACCGCCTCGTCGACGCCGCTGACCGCGACCGCGTCGGCGAGCCCGCCGAGCGCGGCGGCGAGTGCGGCCTCCTGCCCGGGGGCGACGGTGAGCAGCCCGGCCAGGCTGCCCAGCAGGCCGGGGACCTCGTCGGCGCGGGCCAGCAGCGCGCCTGCGCCGTCCTTGCGGCGCAGGCCGAGGGCGAGCGCCTCCTCCCGGGCCTTCCAGGTGGCGGCGTCCTTCTCCGCCGCGCGTTCGGCGTCCGTCAGCGACCGCACGGTGGCCTGCGCCCGCTCCTGGGCGGCGACCGCCTCGGCGTGCCGGGCGTCGAGGTCGGCGTTGTCCCGGTCCGCCTCGGTGGACTGCTCGGCGACCGCGTCGAGCTCGGCCTGGGCCTGGTCGGCCCGGGCCAGCGCGTCGGCGTGCGCGGTGGCGAGCCGTTCGATCTCCTCGCCGGCGCTGGTGGTCCGGGCGCGGGCGGAGTTGACCTGGCCGGTCAGCCGGGCCAGCCCCTCCCGCCGGTCGGCGATCGCCTTGGCCGCGGCGACCAGCTCGCGTTCGGCGGCGGCGAGCTGCCGTTCCAGCTCCTGGCGGTGCTCGACGGCCTCGGCCAGCCGGATCTGGTCGTCGGTGAGCGCCCCGCGCAGCTCCTCCTCCTGCTCGCGGATCCGCTCGGCCTCGGCCTCCAGCTGGTCGGGGTCGCGACCGGGGCGCTCGTCATCCGGAGTGGCGCTGAGGTGCCGCAGCCGTTCCCGGGCGAGCTGCTCGATGGAGCGGAACCGCTCGGAGAGGGCGGAGAGCTTGTACCAGGTGTCCTGGGCGGCGGCCAGCAGCGGCGCGTCCTCGGCGAGGGCCGCCTCCAGCTCGCCCAGCCGCGCCTGCACCTCGGTGTGCTCGGCCTCGACCTGCTCGCGCCGCTCCCGCACCGCGGTCTCGTCGGCGATCTCCCGGTCGAGGGTGGCCCGCAGGGTGGCCAGGTCGTCGGCGAGCAGCCGCAGCCGGGCGTCGCGCAGGTTGGCCTGGATGGCGGCGGCGCGGCGGGCCACCTCCGCCTGCCGGCCCAGCGGCTTGAGCTGGCGGCGCAGCTCGGCGGTGAGGTCGGTCAGCCGGTTGAGGTTGGTCTGCATCGCGTCGAGCTTCCGCAGCGCCTTCTCCTTGCGCTTGCGGTGCTTGAGGACGCCGGCCGCCTCCTCGATGAACGACCGCCGGTCCTCCGGCTTGGCGTGCAGCATCCCGTCGAGCCGCCCCTGGCCGACGATGATGTGCATCTCCCGGCCGATGCCGGAGTCCGACAGCAGCTCCTGGATGTCGAGCAGCCGGCAGGAGTCGCCGTTGATCTCGTACTCGCTCTCGCCGGAGCGGAACATCCGGCGGGTGATCGACACCTCGGTGTACTCGATCGGCAGCGCGCCGTCGGTGTTGTCGATCGTGAGTGTCACCTCGGCCCGGCCCAGCGGGGCCCGGCCGGCGGTGCCGGCGAAGATGACGTCCTCCATCTTGCCGCCGCGCAGCGCCTTGGCGCCCTGCTCGCCGAGCACCCAGGCGATGGCGTCGACGACGTTGGACTTGCCGGAGCCGTTCGGGCCGACCACGCAGGTGATCCCCGGCTCCAGCTTCAGCGTCGTCGCGGAGGCGAAGGACTTGAAGCCCTTCACCGTCAGGCTCTTGAGATGCACCGTCTCGATCCTCGTCCGGTGGTCGCCGTACCGTCGCCGGCTGCGCGGACCTGGGTTGACCCGCAGACTAACCCGGGACCGGGAACCGCCGGACACGCGACCCGCCTGGCGACCGCCCGGGGTGGCACGGGCCGCCCCACCCGCCGGCCCACCCCCGGGCCCCTCCGTCGGGGGAGCCGCCCGATACGCGTTCCGGCGGGCCGCACAAGATCAGGAATTGGCGCCGGCGAAAAGGGCGCGGACAGAGCTGCGCGCCGGCACGGAAAGTGTCGGCGCGCTCTTTTTGCGTGGTGCGATTCAGTTTTCCGATCCGGAGATCAGGTCAGCGCGGGCTCGGCCAGACGGAGCAGGTCATCTGCTTCCGCCGCAGCCGCCGCGAGCCGATCGTTCTCGGCACGCAACCGCGTGATCTCGAACTCCAGAGCCCGAACCGTGGCACGCAGTCGGGTGACCTCGTCGAGCAGACGCCGATCGGGCGCCGCACCTACGTGGCCGTACAGGGCCTTAGCCATGTTGACTCCTTGATATGCGCTGCCGGAAGGGCCGGCCAACGCGCGCCCAAATGTGTACGCGGCTGTCATCCCAGACGATTCTGGGCATGACCGGGCGCGACTGGCGACACCTACATATTGAGCCGACACCCCCTCCTTAGTCAAGTTCTCGCAGGCCGTAGATCATTTCCACGTCGACCTGTCCACTTGCCGGGGGCTGCCACAAGGCGCGGACACACTCTGTCCGGACACCTTGACTCTACGCCCCGGATCCCGGGAAGTCGCCACCCTGCCGTCCGGCTTCCCCTTAACTCTTCCTTAGCCACGTTGCCGCAGTTCACGACCGCCACGTAGCGTCACCCCGGCCCCCGCAAGCGACCCCTTGGAGGCAGAGGCGTGTACGGCTGGACCGACCCGAACGACCCGGACGGCGCGCCCCGACGTCACGAGCAGCCGCCGGGCGAGGAGCCGCCGGCCTGGCTGACCGACCGTCCGGAGCCGAGGTCGGCCTACCTGTTCGGGGACGACCCGGAGCAGCCCGCCGACGAGTGGCACCGCGATCAGCCGACCGCGCGCTGGCAGCCCGAGCCCGCCGGGCCGACCGGGACCTGGCAGCCGCAGTCCACCGACCCGACCGCGACCTGGCGACCCGAGCCGGACGACCGCTGGCAGGCCGAGGCGGGCGACCGCTGGCAGGCCGGACCCGGTGACCGCTGGCAGGCCGAGGCGGGCGACCGCTGGGGCGCCGGGGCCGACAGCCCGACGGACGGGCCGTACCGGGCGGAGCCTGCCCCCGCCGGGGACCGGACCGCCGGTGCCTGGCCGGTCGACGACCCGACCGCCCCCGTCGACCTCGCCGCGCTCCGTGCCGCCCCGACCGGGGCGACGCCGGCCACCGCCGAGGGCCGCCACCGCCCCCGCCGCCGGTTCTCCCGCCCGGTGCTGATCGGTGGCGTCGCCGCGGCCGCCACGCTGGTCGTGAGCCTCGGTGTCGGCGCGGTCACGCTGACCGGCGCCGGCACGGCGACCGATCGGGCCGCCGTCGACGACACGATCGCCGCCGCACCGGCGCTGCCGGGCACCGAATCGGCACCCGGCGACGCGCTGGCCCCGCCCACCCCGAGCGCCACGCCGAGCGCCGCGCCGACCACCGCCAGGCCCACCCCGTCGGCCACGAAGACCACCAGGCCGACGCCGGCGCCGTCGCGTACCACCGCGGCCTCGCGGCGCAGCGCCGAGCGGAGCACGGCGCCGGCCGGCGGCACGAAGGCCCCGGTCGGCAGCGGGACCAGCAGCCAGACCCGCCAGGTCGTCGACCTGGTCAACGCCGAGCGCGCCAAGGCCGGCTGCGGCGCGCTGGGCATCGACGACAAGCTGACGACGGCGGCCCAGCGGCACAGCCAGGACCAGGCCGACCACCGGAACATGTCGCACACGGGCAGTGACGGCAGCGATGCCGGGGACCGGCTGGACCGGGTCGGCTACGCCTGGCGCACCTACGGCGAGAACGTCGCCTGGAACCAGCAGACGCCGGCCGCGGTCATGGACGCCTGGATGAACAGCCCCGGCCACCGGGCCAACATCCTGAACTGTGCCTTCACCGAGATCGGCGTCGGCGTCGCCAGCAGCAACGGGCCGTACTGGACGCAGATCTTCGCCGCGCCGCGCTGAACGCGAGTCGTGGCCGGGTCCGTGCTCGTTTGACCGGGTGAGGTACGCCGACGCGGCGTACCCGCACCGGGCGGTGTGCGGCCGCCCGCGACCCGGGAGCTGCCGATGCGGATCCGGCCGCGTACGCGCGCCGTGGGGCGGGGCCTGCGCGGGGTCCTGCCGGCCTGCGTCGCGCTCGCGCTGCTGAGCGCGGTCGCCGCCTGCCGGATGGACCTCTCCGCGCCGGGCGCCCCGACCACCTGGCCGGTGGCGTCGGCGGGCCGGTGGCAGTGGCAGTGGCAGCTCAGCGGCGTGCTCGACCCGGCCGTCGACGCCGACGTCTTCCTCCTCGACCCGGTCGCCACCACCGCCGCGCAGACCGCCGAGCTGCGCTCCCGGGACCGCCGGCTGGTCTGCCAGGTGCACGTCGGCTCCGTCCGGGCGACCGACCCGGACACGGACCGGTTCCCGGCCGCCGTGCGGGGCGCCGTGTCCCGGCGGCCGCAGAGCCGCTGGCTCGACGTGCGGCAGTGGGACGCGCTGCGTCCGGTGCTGGCCGACCGGTTCCGGCTCTGTCGGGGCAAGGGCTTCGGGGCGGTCGCGCTGGCCGACGCCGACGGGTACGCACACCGCTCCGGCTTCCCGCTCGGCTTCGACGACCAACTGCGGTTCAACCGCCGGCTGGCGGAGCTGGCCCGCTCGCTGAGCCTCTCCCCCGGCCTGATCAACGACCTGGGGCAGGTGGCGGCCCTGGCCCCGGACTTCGACTTCGCGGTCAACGAGGAGTGCGTGCGGCTGGACCAGTGCGCCCGGCTGCTGCCGTTCGTCGAGGCGGGCAAGCCGGTGTTCCACGTGGAGTACGCCGGCTCGACGACGGACTTCTGCGTCACCACGGTGGGCTACGGCCTCTCCTCGATCCGCAAGGAGCGCGAGCTCGACGCGTGGCGGCTCCCCTGCCCGGTGTCCTGACGCCACCACCGGCCCCTCCCCGCGGGCGCGGGCCGGACCATCGGCAACCTTTCTGCGGGCGGGGCCGGACCGGCGGCACCCTCGGCACCTGCATGCAGGCGGGGGGGCCGGACCGCGCGTGCGGCCCGGCCCCCGCCCCGGGCGGGTCGTCAGCGGGAGCCGACCAGCTCCGGGGTGGCCGCCGGCGGCTCGGTGGGCGCCGGGGCCGGCCGGGCGCGCAGGAACCGGGGCGCCCACCAGTTCGCGTCCCCGAGCATCGTCATCAGCGCCGGCAGCACCACCGCGCGGATGATCGTGGCGTCCAGCAGGATCGCCGCCGCCAGGCCGACGCCGAGCTGCTTCATGTCGATCGTGCTCAGGGTGGCGAAGATCGAGAAGACGCCGACCATCACGATCGCCGCGCTGGTCACCACGCCGGCCGACGAGGTGATGCCGTACGCCACCGCGTCCCGGTTGGACATGCCGGCCCGGACGCCCTCGCGGATCCGGCTGACCACGAAGACGTGGTAGTCCATCGACAGCCCGAAGAGCACCACGAAGAGGAAGAGCGGCAGCCAGGTGACGATCGCGCCCATCGAGGTGAAGCCGAGCAGCCCCTCGGCCCAGTCGCCCTGGAAGACCAGCACCAGCAACCCGTACGCGGCGCCGGCGGAGAGCAGGTTGAGCGCGATGGAGCTGAGCGCGATCACCACCGAGCGGAACGTCAGGACCATCACCAGGAACGTCAGCAGCAGCACGAAGCCCACGACGATCGGCAGCTTGTCGCGGATGTGCCGGGAGTAGTCCTCGCTGTCGGCGATGTCGCCGCCCACCGCGTACTCGACGCCGGGGATCCCGCCCAGCGCGGCCGGGACCAGGTCGTCGCGCAGCCGGTCCAGCGAGCGGACCGCCTCGTCGGTGCGGCTGGTGTGCGGGGTGGCGACCTCCAGCACCGACACCCGCCGGTCGGCGGACACCTCGATCCTCGGGCCGGTCGCCTCGGTCGGCGCGAAGAGCGGGTCGGCCGACGCGCGGCCGGCCAGCGCGGTCAGCGCCGCCTCGACCCGGTCCGCCTCGCCGGCCGGCGCCCGGACCGCGACGGTGTGGCTGGTGCCGTTGCTCGGGAACGCCGCCGTGAGCCGGTCGTACGCCTGCATGGCTGGCGTGCTGCGGGGCAGGTCCTCCATGCCGGGGAACTTCATCTTCATGCCCAGCGCGGGCGTGGCCAGGGCGAGCAGCAGCCCGACCGAGATCACCAGGGTGGCCACCGGCGCCCGCAGCGCGGGCCTCAGCACGGCCGGCCAGAACCGGGGCGACGCCTGCCCGCCGTGCCGCCCGGTACGCGGGGCGGTGAGCCGCCACAGCAGCGGCACCCGGGGCCGGTCGACCCAGCGGCCGAGCTTGGCCAGCAGGGCGGGCAGCACGGTCAGCGAGCCGATCACCGCGACCGCGACCACCAGGATCGAGCCCACCGCGAGGGAGGAGAAGACGGCGTCGTCGGCGAGCAGCAGCCCGCCCATCGAGATCATCACGGCGAGGCCGGAGACCACAACGGCGTGCCCGGAGGTCTCCGCGGCGATCTCCACCGCGTCCAGGCCGGAGCGGCCCTTCGCCCGTTCCTCCCGCTCGCGCCGCACGTAGAACAGCGAGTAGTCGACCCCGACCGCCATGCCGATCAGCAGGATCACGCTGGCGGTGGTGTCGGTCGCCGGCACCAGGTGCGAGGCGAGGGTGGACAGCCCCATGGCCGCGGCGACCGAGGAGAGCGCCAGCAGCACCGGCACGCCGGCGGCGATCAGCGCCCCGAACGCGATGATCAGGATGGCCAGGGTCACCGGGAGGCTGAGCAGCTCGGCCCGCTTGAAGTCGTCGCCGAGCGTGTCGTCCAGCGCCTGGTTGATCGACGGCCCGCCGACCTGCTCGACCCGCAGCCGCGGGTGCCCGTCCTGCACCTCGGCGGTGGCGTCCCGCAGCGGCTGCACCCGGTCGGAGGCGGTCTGCGGGTCACCCGACATCGTGATCGGCAGCAGCAGCGCGGAGCCGTCGCGGGCCGTCACCGGCTCGCCGACCGAGGCCACCCCGGTCACCGCCCGCAGCCGGGCCGCCGCGTCGTCGGCGGCGGCCCTCGCGGCGGCGGGATCGAGCGCGCCCCCGCGCGAGGTGATCAGGACGTTCTCGACCGCCGGGTCGTCGAAGTTGCCGGCCGCCACGATCAGCCCCGCCCGGCCCGACTCGCCGACGGCCTGGTCGGCGCCGGTCGCCTCCTTGAGGCCCGCGGCGCTTCCCCCGACGAAGCAGACCGCCACGAACACCACCCAGAGCGCGATGGCCCGCCACGGATGCTCCGCGCTCCACCGTGCCAACCGCACCGTCACCGGTCCTGCCCCCATCGCGGGTCCCCTCGTCACGTCATCCCCTGCCGACGGGGTCGACGCTATGGACGCAACGGGCCCGGGAGCATCAGGGAACGGCCCTGGCCGGGCCCGGAACCCGTACGCGGGCCGAAGGCGCGCCCCCGGCCGGGCGAGGCGGGCCGGAACGGGCGGTTCAGGGGGAACCTTCCCGGAGGGGCCGGGCCGACGCGCCGTCGGTGACCCGGAAACCGCTCGGGGTCATCCCCGAAGGGACCCCCGGGGGCGGGGCTGACAGCGTGGGCAGGAGTACGACGAACGGTTCATGAACGCCTCGCGACGGATGGGCGCGCCGCACCGGTGGCACGGCAGCCCCTCCCGGCCGTAGACGTTCAGCGCCCGGTCGAAGTAGCCGCTCTCCCCGTTGACGTTGACGTAGAGGGCGTCGAAGCTGGTGCCGCCGGCCTTGATCGCCTCGCCGAGGACGTCCCGGACGTGACCCAGCAGCCGCAGCGCGGCCGGGCCGGTCAACGCGTCGGTGGGGCGGGTGCCGTGCAGCCTCGCCCGCCACAGCGCCTCGTCGGCGTAGATGTTGCCCACGCCGGAGATCAGCGTCTGGTCCAGCAACGCCCGCTTGACCTCGGTACGCCGCCGGCGCAGCGCGGCGCCGAACGCCGCGTCGGAGAACTGCGGGTCCATCGGGTCCCGCGCGATGTGCGCGATCTCCGCCGGCAGCTCGGCGCCCCCGGCGGAGACCGACAGGCCGCCGAACGTGCGCTGGTCGACGAAACGCAGCTCGGGACCCTCGTCGGTGAACCGGAACCGGACCCGCAGGTGCGTCTCGTCGGGGGCGTCGGTCGGCTGCACCAGCAGCTGGCCCGACATGCCCAGGTGCCCGATCACGGCGTCGCCGCTGTCCAGCGGCAGCCACAGGTACTTGCCGCGCCGGCGCACGTCCAGCACCGCCCGGCCGGCCAGCACGTCGGCGAAGTGCCCGCCGCCGGGCGTGTGCCGGCGTACCGCGCGGGGGTGGCGCACCTCGACGGAGGAGATCCGCCGGCCGGTGACCCACCGGGCCAGCCCCTGCCGGACCGTCTCGACCTCGGGCAGTTCAGGCACGGCCCAGGCCCGCCTCGGCGGCCTCGGCCGTCTCGTCCTCGGCCATTGGGTCGCCCGCGCCGGCCGGCTCCCGCTCCGCCTGCTCGGTCAGCGTCCGCCAGGCCGCCTCGGCGGCCCGCTGCTCGGCCTCCTTCTTGCTCCGCCCGTCGGCCCCGCCGTAGCGGTTGCCGGCGACGACCACCCAGGCGGTGAACGTCTTGAGGTGGTCCGGCCCGGTGCCCTCGATGCGGTACTCGGGGACGCCGAGCCCGAGCGCCGCCGTCAGTTCCTGGAGGCTGGTCTTCCAGTCCAGGGCCGCGCCCCGGCCGGCCGACTCGGCCATCAGCGGGTCGAACAGCCGGTGGATGACGATGGCCGCGGTGTCCAGCCCGTACTGGAGGTAGATCGCGCCGAGCAGCGCCTCCAGGGTGTCGGCGAGGATGCTCGCCTTGTCCCGGCCGCCGGTGGTCTCCTCCCCCTTGCCGAGCAGCAGGTAGGCGCCGAGCCCGTCGGGGCCGAGGCCCCGGGCCACGTCGGCGAGGGCGCGCATGTTGACCACGCTGGCCCGCAGCTTGGCCAGCTGCCCCTCGGGCAGGTCGGGGTGGTTGTGGAAGAGCGCGGTGGTGATCACCACGCCGAGCACCGAGTCGCCCAGGAACTCCAACCGCTCGTTGGTGGGCAGACCGCCGTTCTCGTACGCGTACGAGCGGTGGGTCAGCGCGCGCTCCAGCAGCTCCGGATCCAGGCTTACGCCGAACGCGGCTTCCAGGTGACCGACGGACGCCCGCCGCCGCTTGTCGTTGCTCATGATGTGGGTACCTCGGTGTCGGTGGTGCGATCGGTGCTTTCCTCGCGGACGCTCACATCGGCGCCGTCGAGCAACGCGCGGACCTGGTCGGTGGCGCGACGCCGCCAGAGATGGGCGGCCAGCGCGATGCCCGCGGCGACGTCCTCGGCCCGGGCGGCGCCGTGGCAGACGACCACCGTCCCGGCAACCCCGAGCAGGGCTGCCGCCCGGGGTGCGCCGCCGCCGGACGGGGGCCCGCCGGCCATCGCGTACGCGCCCTCGATCGCCTTGAGCAGCACGTTACCGGTGAACCCGTCGGTGACCACCACATCGGCGCGCGCGCCGAGGGCGACGTCGTACCCCTCGACGAGGCCGACGTAGCGGCCGTCGCAGGGCAGCGACGCGGCGGCGAGGACGGGATCGGCGACCCGGCGGGCGCGGTCGCCCTTGCCCGCCTCGGTGCCCACCGACAGCAGCCCCACCCGGGGCGCGGCGACGGCGTGCGCCACCGCCGCGTAGGCGGCGCCGAGCACGGCGTGGCGGGCCAGGGTGGCCGGGCGCGGCTCCAGCGAGCCGCCGACGTCCAGCAGGACCACCGGACCGGCGACGGCCGGCAGGGTGGCGACCAGCGCGGGACGGCGCACGTCCGGCCAGCGGCCGAGGCCGAGCGCGACGGCGGTGACGGTGGCGCCGGTCGACCCGGCGGAGACGAGCGCGTCGGCGACGCCGTCGCGGACGGCGTGCACGGCGGCGCGGACGGTGCTGTCGGCGCGGGCGGCCACGGGGTGGTCGGCCATGCTGACGGCGGCGCGGACCGGCCGTACGGTGACCCGGGCGCGCTGCGCCGGGTCGAGGGCGCGGATCACCTCGCCGGCGGCCTCGGCGGGGCCGACGAGCAGCAGGTGCAGGTCCGGGTCGGCGCGCACGGCTCGCAGAGCGCCGTCAACCACGACGGCGGGAGCGTCGTCCCCGCCGAGGAGGTCAACGGCGATCCGCGCGGTGCCCGGCTCCACCGGAACGCCGGCCGGAACAGGCCGGCCGGCGTCGGAGGGAGCCGGGGCACCGGGCGAGTGCCAGGGTGCGCGCGCCGCCCGACCAGGTGTCGGGGGCGTCACTCGGCGTCCAGGTCAGACCTCGAGAACCTGGCGGCCGTTGTAGGTGCCGCAGACGGAGCAGGCGGCGTGGGGCAGCTTCGCCGACTTGCACTGGGGGCAGGCCACGGTCGCGACCACGGTCGCCTTCCAGTTCGCCCGGCGGGCGCGGGTGTTGCTGCGCGACATCTTGCGCTTGGGGACGGCCACGGTTCCTACTCCTCTTTACGGTTCAGTTGCGACAGGCCCGCCCAACGCGGGTCGATCTGCTCGTGACTGTGGTCGGCCGGCAGATCGTCCCAGTGCACCCCGCATTCGGGGCACAGTCCTGGGCAGTCCTCCCGGCAGAGCGGGTTGGTCGGCAGCGTGAGTACCACCGCGTCCCGCAGCGCCGGCTCCAGGTCGATCAGATCGCCCTGCATCCGGCCCACCTCGTCCTCGTCGGTCGTGGTGTCCGTGGTGCTGTTCTCGTACGCGTACAGCTCCTGGATCCGCACGGCCAGCGAGTCGTCGATCTCGCGTAGGCAGCGACCGCACTCGCCCCGGACGGTACCGCTGACGGTCCCCGAGACGAGCACGCCCTCGGACACCGACTCCAACCTCAGGTCGAGGTCGAGGTCCGCGCCCTCCGGCACGGCGATCATCTCGCCGCCGAGGTCCGCCGGTGCCGGCACCACCCGCTTGACCGTACGCAACGCACCAGGTCGGCGCGGCAGCTCCCTCGTGTCGAGGACCAGCGGCGACCTGGGGTCGAGTGTCGATGGCGTGTGTTTGGGCATAGTCAGACTCCGGCCGGTGAGAGGCCGACAAAAAAGGTTACCTGGGCGACCGCCGGACCGTCGAACCGGGGGCGACGCCCGCCCCGTCTGCCGGCTGGTGAGGTGCCGCTCAGAAGGGTAGCGGGCGTTCCGCCTCCTCCCCACCGAAGGTGCCGATCTCGCGCAGCGCGTGCATCTTGTCCCGGCCGCGCTCTATCGAGGCCAGCGCCCGGGTGAGGAACTGCTCGAAGTTGGCCAGGGCGGTGTCGACGTAGTCGTCGACCTCCTCGCGCAGGCGCTGCGCCTCGGCGCGGGCCTCCGCGATGATCCGCGCGCCCTCGTGCTCGGCGGAGACCGTGATCTCGTTCACCGAGACCAGCCGGGCGTGTTCCGCCTCACCCTCGCTGATGATCCGGTCGGCCTCGCGCTTGCCGGCCTCCATGATCTTGTCCCGCTCCTCCAGCAGCGCGGCGGCCCGGCGCAGGTCGGCGGGGAGTTCGGCGCGCAGCTCGTCGAGGACCGCGATGAACTCGCCCCGGTCGACCATGCAGTTGTTGCGCGACATCGGGACGGAGCGGGCCTGCTCCACCATGGCGATCAGTTCGTCGATGCGATCGAGCGGGTCCACCGGTACCTCACTCCTGTCGTTCGTCGGGCCGATCTACATGATGCGGGCTACGGCCGGTTTCCCGCTGCACACATCATGTCGCGCCCCGACCACGCCGCGCCGCTCCCCCCGCCCCGGCGCGTCGCGGCACGGCGCGGTCCCCGCCGGGCACGGGACCGGCGGGGTGGGTGGAGCGGGTGGTCGGGGCGGTCAGTCGCGCGGCGGCGGGGCGAGGCGGGCGCTCAGCTCCTCGCGGACCCGGTCGGGCACGTGGGCGGAGATGTCGCCGCCCCACTTCGCCACGTCCTTGACCAGGCTGGAGGAGAGGAACGAGTAGAGCGGGTTGGTCGGCATGAACAGGGTCTCGACGCCGGCCAGGCCGATGTTCATCTGCGCCATCTGCAACTCGTAGTCGAAGTCGCTGACCGCCCGCAGGCCCTTGATCAGCACGCTCGCCTGCTGGGCCCGGCAGAAGTCGACCAGCAGGCCGCGGAACGACTCCACCCGGACGTTGTCGTAGGAGGCGGTCACCTCGCGGAGCATGTCGATCCGCTCCTCGACGGTGAACAGGCCGCTCTTCGACTGGTTGACCAGCACGCCCACGATCACCTCGTCGAACAGCCGGCTCGCCCGGCCGACGATGTCGAGGTGCCCGTTGGTGACCGGATCGAACGAGCCGGGACACACCGCACGTCTCATGATCGGCGACCGTACCAAAGGGTCGTCTCGCCGTACCTGCGACTGCGCTCGCCGGTGACGCCCTCCACCCACCCGACCGGGCCGGTGCGACTGGACCGCTCCACCACCACCAGTGCGTCCGGGGCCAGCCAGCCGCCGTCGACCAGCGCGGCGACCATCGCGGTGATCTCCGCGTCCGGCACCGCGTAGGGCGGGTCGGCGAAGACCACGTCGTACGGGTCGCCGTCCGGGCCGGCCGCCAGCACCGTGGCGACCCTGCCGGTGACCAGCCGGGCGGCCGGGGCGGCGCGCAGCGTCGCCACGTTCTCCCTGATCACCCGGGCCGCCCGGGGGTCGGACTCCACCAGCAGCACGTGCGCGGCGCCCCGGGAGAGGGCCTCCAGGCCGACCGCGCCGGACCCGGCGTAGAGGTCGGCGAAGCGGGCGCCGGCCAGGTCCACCTCGGCCTGCACGGCGCTGAACAGCGCCTCGCGGACCCGGTCCGACGTGGGCCGGGTGCCCGCCCCGGGCGGCGCGGCGATCCGGCGCCCGCCGAGGGTCCCGGCCACGATCCGGGTCACCGTCTCCTCCTGCTCATGCGCACGACGCTACGCGACGCGGAGGTGGCCGGCGTCGACACGGTGCGTGCCTCCCATCGACCCGGGCGACCACCCACCGTATATCGATGATCTCGCCGGCGCGGTCGCCCTGGACGCGGTGCTGTTCGTCGTCGCCCGCCGGCGTCGGGTGCGCTTCACCGCCTGAGCCGGACCGAGCTGACCCGTGAGGGGCGCGCCGACCATGTCGTCGGCGCGCCCTCACCCGTTGCGGGGCCAGCGGGCCGACGCCCGGCCGGAGAGCCACCCGCTCACGACCCTTGTGGACCGCGGCCGGGCGTCGGCGCGGGCACCTCGGACGCCCGGCCGGCGTCAGCCCTTCTCCAGGTATTCCGCGCGTTCCTCGTCGACCAGGGCGGCCACCGAAGCGGCCAGCGCCGGATGCCGGGCCAGCTCCGGGTCCTCATCGACCAGGGCGATCGCCTCGGCCCGGGCGTCGCGGATCAGGTCGGCGTCGCGCAGCAGCGAGAGCAGCCGCAGGTGCGAACGGCGTCCCGACTGGGTGGCGCCCAGCACGTCGCCCTCCCGGCGCTGCTCCAGGTCCAGCTCGGCGAGCTTGAACCCGTCGGTCGTGGAGGCCACCGCGTCGAGCCGCTCCCGCGCGGGCGTCCCCTCCAGCGCCTCGGTCACCAGCAGGCAGAGCCCCGGGGCCGAACCCCGCCCGACCCGGCCACGCAGCTGGTGCAGCTGGGAGACGCCGAACCGGTCGGCGTCGAGCACGATCATCACCGTCGCGTTCGGCACGTTGACGCCGACCTCGACCACGGTCGTGGCGACCAGCACGTCGAGGTCGCCGGCGGCGAAGGACCGCATCACCGCGTCCTTCTCGTCGGCCGGCAGCCGGCCGTGCAGCACGCCGATGCGCAGGCCGTGCAGTGGCCCCTCGGCGAGCAGCGGCGCCACCTCGGTGACCGCCATCGGCGGGCGCCGCCCGTTGTCGTCCTCCGGCGGCGGCTCCTCCTCGCTCGCCGGGCCCTCGCCGATCCGTGGGCAGACGACGTACGCCTGGTGCCCGGCAGCCACCTCCTCGCGCACCCGGCGCCAGGCCCGGTCCAGGAAGGCCGGCTTCTCGGCGGCCGGGACCACGTGCGAGGCGATCGGCGATCGGCCCTGCGGCAGCTGGGAGAGGGTGGAGGTCTCCAGGTCGCCGTAGACGGTCATCGCCACCGTGCGCGGGATCGGGGTGGCCGTCATCACCAGCACGTGCGGCGGCTGCTCGGCCTTGGCACGCAGCGCGTCCCGCTGCTCGACGCCGAAGCGGTGCTGCTCGTCGACCACCACCAGGCCGAGGTCGGCGAAATCGACGCCCTCGTACAGCAGGGCGTGGGTGCCGAGCACGATGCCGGCGGCGCCGCTGGCGACCTCGGCCAGCGCGCGCCGGCGGGCCGCCGCGCCCAGCGAGCCGGTGACCAGCTCGACCCTGGTGGCGTCGTCGGCCGCGCCCAGCTCACCGGCCCGCCCGAGCGGACCGAGCAGGTCGAGGATGCCCCGGTGGTGCTGCGCGGCCAGCACCTCGGTCGGGGCCAGCAGCGCGGCCTGCCCGCCCGCGTCGACCACCTGGAGCATCGCGCGCAGCGCGACCACCGTCTTGCCGGAGCCGACCTCGCCCTGCAGCAGCCGGTGCATCGGGTGGGCCGTGGCGAGGTCCGCCGCGATCTCCACCCCCACGTCGCGCTGGCCGGGCGTCAGCTCGTAGGGCAGCCGGGCGTCGAAGGCGTCGAGCAGGCCGCCGGGCTTCGCCGGGCGGGGCCGGGCCGGCCACGCGGCGGCCCGGTGCTTGCGCTGCACCAGGGTGAGCTGCACGGCGAACGCCTCGTCCCACTTGAGCCGCCGTCGGGCCCGGTAGAGCGCCTCCTTGCTGGACGGCCGGTGGATCTCGCGCAGCGCCGTGCCGATGCCGCCCAGGTTGCGGCTCGCGCGCAGGGCGGCGGGCAGCGGGTCCTCCGGCGCGGTGAAGGTGTCCAGCACCACCCGGACGCAGCGGGCGATCACCCAGGTGGGCACCGCGGCGGCGGCCGGGTAGACCGGGATCAGCGCGCCCGCGAACTCCTCGATCTCCTCGCTGGCCGCCGCCTCGCCGTCGCCGCCCTCGCCGAGCAGGACGTACTCCGGGCCGTTGAGCTGCCGCTTGCCCCGGAACTCGGTGACCTTGCCGGCGAACAGGCCCCACCGGCCGGGGCGCAGCTCCCGCTCCCGCCAGGCCTGGTTGCCGAAGAAGGTCAGCGTCAGGGTGCCGCCCGAGCCGTCGCCGACGGTGACCTCCAGCAGGTTGCCCCGGCGCTGGCGCATCGGGCGCACGGCGGTGCGCTGCACCTGGGCCAGCACGGTGACCTGCTCGCCGACGTCGAGCGAGCGGATGTCGGTGTGCTCGCCGCGCTCGTCGTAGCGACGCGGGAAGTGGTAGATCAGATCGCCGGCCGTGTGCAGGTCGAGGTGACCGGCGAGGGCCTTCGCGGTCTTCTCACCGACCAGCTTCTTCAGCGGCGTGTCCAGCGTGGACGGCTCGGACGTCATTCGACCCCCACCAGGAGCGGATAGTGCGGCTGCCCGCCCGGGTACGCCTGCACCTCGACGAACGGCCAGCGCCGCCCGACGTGCGCACGGACCGCGTCGGTCAGCCCGTCGGGGGCGTCCGCCCCCGAGAGCAACGTCACCAGCTCGCCGCCGCCGCCGAGCATCCGGTCGACCACGGCGGCGCAGGTGTCGGTCAGGTCGGACCCGATCAGGTGCACCTCCCCCTCGACCAGCGCCAGCACGTCGCCCGGGCGGCAGGGGCCGGCGACGGTCAACGCGTCGCGGCGGGCGTAGCAGACCTCGGCGTAGCGGCAGGCGCCGGCCGCCTCGGCCATCGCGATCACGTCGTCCTCGAAGCGCCGGGCGGGGTCGCGCACCGCGAGGGCGGCCAGCGCCTGCACCGGCGAGCGGGTCGGCACCACGCTGACCTTGACGCCGAGCGCGTGCGCCTCCCGGGCGGCGGCGCTCGCCACCGCCTGCGTGTCGGGGTCGTTGGGCAGCACCACCACGCGGGCCGCCCCGGTGGCGCGGATCGCGTCCACCAGCTCGCCGATCGACGGGTTGCCCGGCACCACCGTCGCGCCCTCGCCGGCGAACAGCCCGGCGATGCCCGCGCCGGCGGCCACCACCACGGCGGCCCGCCCGTCGGCCGCCGCGGCGGGCGGCACCGGGGCGGCCTGGTCGGCGAAGCGGGTCACCGAGATGCGGTGCGGCCGGCCGGCCACCACGCCCGCCTCGATCGCCGCGCCCACGTCGTTGACGTGCACGTGCACGTTCCAGGTGCCCGTACCGGCACTGCCGTCGCCGACGACCACCAGCGAGTCGCCCAGGGCGGCCAGCTCGACCCGCAGCCGGGCCACCGCCTCCGGCCCGGCGTCGAGCAGGAACTGCACCTCGTACGCGTACTCCTCGGAACCGGTCTCGCGGACGGCGGTAGCCGGCGGGCGGACCGGGCGCGGCGCGGGCGCGGGCCGTTGCGGGCTCTCGCCGGTCACGACCTCGACCAGGGCGTCGAGCAGCAGGCACAGGCCCCGGCCGCCGGCGTCCACCACGCCGGCCCGCGCCAGCGCCGGGAGCTGCTCGGGGGTGCGCGCCAACGCGTGCGCCGCCCCGCCCGCCGCCGCCCGGGCCACCGCACGCAGGTCGTCGCTGTCGGCCCGCTCGGCGGCGTGCGCCGCCGCGGCGACGACGCTGAGCAGCGTGCCCTCGACCGGGCGGGCGACCGCGGCGTAGGCGGCGGCGGTGCCGTCGCGCAGGGCGGCGGCCAGCTCGCGCCCCCGCACGACGGGCACGGCGGCGACGGCGTCGGCGAAGCCGCGCAGGATCTGCGACAGGATCACCCCCGAGTTGCCCCGCGCGCCCAGCAGCGCGCCCCGGGCCATCAGCCGCAACGCGTGCGCGTGCGCGGTGGGCCCGTCCTCCGGGAGAGTGCCGAGGTCCATCGCGAGCGCCTGCTGGGCGGAGGTGAGGGTGAGCACCATGTTGGTGCCGGTGTCGCCGTCGGGCACCGGGTAGACGTTGAGGTCGTCGATCTCGCCCTGGTGGCGCTTCAGCGCGACCAGCCCACCCGCGCACCAGCGGCGGACCGCGGCGGCGTCGAGGGTGTCCAGCACGGCGAGAAGCCTACTGGCGCGCACCGACACGCGCCGGGGTCGACGGGACTCCCACGGCGTGTCCGGCACCCGCGCGCACCGACTATCCTCGTGGCGTGTCCCTCCGCGCGGCGACGACGCGGGGACGATGCGGACCGCGGGCGAGCGTGCCCGCGGCGCGCGGCGCCGGCCCCCACCCGGGCCGGCCTCCGGGGCCGGTTGGTCGGGTCCCCGGGTCATCGGGTAACCTGGCCAGGTTGCCCGGGCAGCGCCTGGCGGCGACCTCATGAACGTTTCAATCCCAGGAGTATCCCGTGGCTAGCGTGTGCGACGTCTGTGGCAAGGGACCGGGCTTCGGCCACAACGTGTCCCACTCGCACCGGCGGACCAACCGCCGCTGGAACCCGAACATCCAGTCGGTGCGTACCCCGGCCGGTGGCGGCAACACCAAGAAGATGCAGGTCTGCACCTCCTGCATCAAGGCTGGCAAGGTCACCCGCGCCTGACGCGGTAGGCCCCACCCCTCACACTCGCCATTGCCGGCGGGCCGACACGGTCCGCCGGCTCTGTCGTGTCCGGGCGACGCCGTCCGCGTCTCGCTCCCGTGGTCGGCGACCGGCCCGAGCACCGAGGTGAGCGGCCGTCGTCCCGGCGGTGGGCCGCCCGACGCCCGTCCGCACGCGGCGCGAGCGGGGTGGGCCGCGCCGGGAGCCCGGACGGGCCCCCGGCGCGGGACGGATCAGAGCGTGCGGCCGAAGGAGATGCAGCCCGGGGCGTCCCGGTAGTAGCCGAAGTTCGGGATCCGGTCGTAGCCGGCCGCCGTGTACAAGGCGATCGCCTCGGGCTGCTTGTCGCCGCACTCCAGGACGATCCGCTTGCGCCCGTGCTCCCGGGCCGAGCGCTCCACCGCCGCCAGCACCGCCCGGGCCACGCCCCGGCCCCGGGCCTCCGGCGCGGTGTACATCCGCTTCAGCTCGGCGGTGTCACCCGCGTCACCGTGGCTGCGCCAACCGCCGCAGCCCACCGGCTCGCCACCGAGGAGGGCGACGAGGAAGGCCCCGGCGGGCGGCTCGAACTCGCCCGGGTCGACCGGGGTCTCGTCGCCGCTGCCGCCGTACCGGGCGCCGAGGTCGGCCAGTGCGGCGCGGATCAGCCGCTGCGCCACCGGCGAGTCGAAACGCTCGGCCCGAATCTCGATCTCACTCACGGAGTAAAGGGTACGACGCTGATCGGCCCTTACCGGAAGTGGTCCCAGCCAGCGGGTCCGTCGTACGGCTGCCCGTCGACCGTGACGCCCGAGCCCTCCGTGACCCGCCCGATCGGCCGCCAGTCGGGTGGCAGCGCCACCGCCGACGGGAAGGTCGCGGCCAGCGCGTGGTCGTCGCCCCCGGCGAGGAGCCAGGAGTACGGGTCGACGCCGAGCGCCTGGGCGGCGTCCCGCATCTGCCGGGGCACCTCGAAGGCGTCCCGGCGCACGTCCACGGCGACCCCGCTGGCCTTCGCCACGTGCCCGAGGTCGGCGAGCAGCCCGTCCGACACGTCGATCATGGCGGTGGCGCCGAGCCGGGCGGCGTGCGGCCCCGCCGGATAGGGCACCTCGGGCCGCCGGTACGCCTCCACCAGCAGCCGGGGCGTGCGGAAGCCCCGGGAGAGCACGGTCAGTCCGGCCGCCGCGTACCCGGTGCGGCCGGCCAGGGCCAGCACGTCCCCGGGCCGCGCGCCGGAGCGCGTCACCGGCGGCCGGCCGCCGAGATCGCCGAGGGCGGTGACCGCGATCGTCAGCGTCGGGCTGGCCGACATGTCCCCGCCCACCACGCTCGCGCCTACCTTCGCCGCCTCGGCGGCCAGCCCGTCGGCGAGTTCCTCGGCCCACCCGGGCTCCAGCTCCGGCGGCATGCAGAGCGCGACCAGCAGTGCGGTCGGCTGCGCCCCCATCGCGGCGATGTCGGCCAGGTTCGCCGCCGCCGCCCGGTGGCCGACGTCACGCGCGCCGGACCAGTCCCGCCGGAAGTGCCGCCCCTCCACCAGCACGTCGGTCGAGGCCACGACCCGGGCGTCCGGGGCGGCCACCACCGCCGCGTCGTCCCCGGGACCGAGCAGAACGGTCGATCCGTACGACAACCGGGCGGTCACCCGATCGATCAGGCCGAACTCGCCGACCCCCGCGACACTCATGCCGGCCCTCCGCCGTGCTCGCTCACCGCTTCTCCTTGACCACCGATAGGGATCAGACCTGGTCCGTAAGGTACTTTCTCCCTTCGGGCCGCTCCGCAGGCGGCGACGGACGGAGGTCGAGTCGTGGTACAGGCGTACATCCTCATCCAGACCGAGGTCGGCCGGGCGCGTGACGTGGCCGGTCTCATCTCGGAGCTTGCCGGCGTGGTACGCGTCGACGCCGTCACCGGGCCGTACGACGTGGTCGTGCTCACCGAGGCGAACACCGTCGACGAGCTCGGCAAACTCATTGTCAGCAAGGTGCAGATGGTGCCCGGCATCACCCGCACCCTCACGTGTTCGGTGGTGCGCCTGTAAGTGGACAAGATCACTGACTCTCCCGTGACCGATTCCGCCCAGCCGGACGAGGCCGCCCCCGACCGGCCGGCCGCCGACCGGACGACCCGTGGCGCCGCGCTGATCGCGACGCTGGTCGCGCTGCCGGTCACCCTGCTGGTGGGCGGCCTCGCGTTCGCCCAACTCTCCCCCGACGAGCGGGCCGAGCCGGCCGCCACGCCGAGCGCGACCGCCACCACCGCCGGCCCGCAGTCCACCGCCCCGGTCGAGATGGCCGCGCCGGCGCTGGCCGAGCGGCCCGCCACGGTCTGCCGGGCCCTGCTCTCCCAGCTGCCGCCCACGGTCAACGACCTCCCGCAGCGCCCGGTCACGGCCGGCCCGGAGCAGAACGCCGCGTACGGCGACCCGGCGCTCACCGTCGCCTGCGGCGGCGCGGAGCCGGCCGTCGGCGAGACGGAGGACGTCTGGACGGTCAACCGGGTCTGCTGGTACGCCACCGAGCAGGCCGACGCCACCGTGCTCACCACGCTGGACCGGGAGACCGCCGTCACGGTCCGCGTGCCCCGCTCCTACGGGCAGGCGTTGCAGTGGGTCGCTCCCGTCTCGGACACCATCGTGGCCTCGGTGCCCTCCGGCGGCGACGCCCCCAGCGGCTGCCGGAACTGACCGACGCTCCCCCGGCCCCGCCGGGCGTGAGCGGCAGAAGGGCCCTTCCGCACGGCGGAGGGGCCCTTCCTCGACTCGTCAGTGCAGGCCGACGCCGCGGTGCAGGGCGGTGCGGATGAGGCGGTGGACCAGCTTCGGGTACTCCAGCCCGGAGGCCGCCCACATCCGCGGGAACATCGACGTCGGGGTGAAGCCCGGCATCGTGTTGATCTCGTTGAGGTAGACGTCCAGCTCCGGGGTGACGAAGAAGTCGACCCGGGCCAGCCCGGCGCAGTCGAGCGCGGTGAAGGCGCGGACGGCGTACTCCTGGACCTGGCGGGTCACCCGCTCCGGCAGGCCGGCGGGGATGTCGTACTCGCAGGCGGACTCGGAGTCGATGTACTTCGCCTCGAAGTCGTAGAAGTCGTAGTCCCCGACCACCCGGACCTCGGCGAGCACCGACGCCTCCGGCACGCCGCCGGCCTCGCCCTCCAGCACGCCACACTCGATCTCGCGGCCGACGATCGCGCCCTCGACGAGCACCTTCGGGTCGATCTGGCGGGCGGTGGCGACCGCCGCGTCCAGGGCCGCCCAGTCGTCGACCTTGCTGATGCCGAACGACGAACCGGCCCGGGACGGCTTCACGAACACCGGCAGGCCGAGGCGCTCCTTGTCCGCCTCGCTCAACGTCATCCCGTTGCGCAGCACCGCGTACGGGCCCACCGGGATGCCCTCGACGGCGCAGAGCTTCTTGGTGAACTCCTTGTCCATGGCGGCGGCGGAGGCGAAGACGTTCGCCCCGACGTACGGGATGCCGGCCATCTCCAGCATGCCCTGGATGGTGCCGTCCTCGCCGTAGGCGCCGTGCAGCACGGGGAAGACCACGTCGACGTCGGCGAGCGCCCGGGGACCCTCGGTGGGGTCGAGCACCATGAGCCCGTTGCCGGTCGGGTCGGCGCGCAGCACGATGTCGGTGCCGGACTCGGCGGTGATCTCCGGCAGCCGGCGCGCGTCGATCGCCAACCGGCCGGGGTCGCCGTCGGTCAGCACCCACTGGCCGGCCCGGGTGATGCCCACCGGCACCACCTCGAACTCGTCCGGGTCGAGGGCGCCGAGCACGCTGCCGGCGCTGACGCAGGAGATGCCGTGCTCCGGGCTGCGGCCGCCGAAGACGATCGCCACGCGGGTCCTGCCTGGGGTGGTCACTGCGTCACCTCTTCGTACGCGACTGCTCCGGTCGTGGCGCTCACGCGGTTGACCTTACTGTGCGTGGCGGGGGCGGGATGCCGATACCCGGGGAGAGCCGAGCGACGGCAGCAATCGGTCACAAAGGATATACGTTGCGTAACCACCCGTACGGCCGCGATGACCGTCGGTCGATGCGGTGACCGCCGCGCCGGGCCGGCCACCGCGGCCCGGCCGGCCCGATCCCGTGCGCAGCAGGAATCCGGGGCGGTGACGGCACCGGGCGCCCACTACGCTGCACGTCCTATGAGCGCTGATCCCCTCATCGAGTCCCTGTCGGCGGCCCTGGACGCCCGCCCCGACGACCTGCCGCTGCGGCTGCACCTCGCCGCGCTGCTGCTCGACGCCGGCCGGGCCGGGGAGGCGATCGCGCAGGTCGGGCAGGCGCTCGCCCGGGATCCGGGAAACGCCCAGGCGCAGGCGTTGATGCAGCGGGCGCTCGGTGGCTCCGTACCGCCGCCGCCCCCGGCGGGTCCGCGACCGCCGGCGCAGCGGCCCGCGCCGGCCGGGCCCGACGGTCCCGCCGCGACCGCCGACCAGGACCCCCTCGCGGCCTACGAGCGGGAACTGGCCGACGTCGTGCCGCCGCGGTTCGCCCGCGCCGACGACGAGCCGGAGCCGGTGGCCGGCCACTCCGACCGGGTGTACGACGTGGAGACCTCCGGCATCCGGCTGGCCGACGTGGGCGGCATGTCGGCGGTCAAGGAACGGTTGGAACTGGCCTTCCTCGGCCCGCTGCGCAACCCGGAACTGCGCAAGATGTACGGCAAGAGCCTGCGTGGCGGCCTGATGCTCTACGGCCCGCCCGGCTGCGGCAAGACGTTCCTGGCCCGGGCGGTCGCCGGGGAGATGGGCGCGAAGTTCATCTCGCTCTCCATCGTGGACGTGCTGGACATGTGGATGGGCAACTCGGAGCGGAACCTGCACGAGCTGTTCCAGGCGGCCCGCCGCAACGCGCCCTGCGTGCTCTTCCTCGACGAGGTCGACGCGCTGGGGCACAAGCGCTCGCAGGTCGGCTCCAGCTCGATGCGGACGCTGGGCAACCAGCTGCTGGCGGAGCTGGACGGGATGGAGGGCAGCAACGAGGGGGTCTTCGTGCTGGCCGCCACCAACACCCCGTGGGACGTCGACCCGGCGCTGCGCCGGCCCGGGCGGCTGGACCGGGTGGTGCTGGTGCTGCCGCCGGACGCCGAGGCGCGCCGGTCCATCCTGGAGTACCACCTGCGGGAGCGGCCGATCGCGGGGATCGACCTACGGAAGATCGTGGCGGCCACCGAGGACTACTCGGGCGCCGACCTGGCCCACCTCTGCGAGACGGCCGCCGAGTTCGCGATGGCCGACTCGGTGCGCAGCGGCGAGGTGCGGATGATCGAGCACCGGGACCTGGAGCGGGCCGTCAAGGAGGTCCGGCCGTCGACGAAGCCGTGGATGGCCACCGCCCGCAACGTGGCGATGTTCGCCAACGAGGGCGGCGTCTACGACGACCTGGTCGCCTACCTGAAGCGGCGCAGGATGCTGTGACGCCGGACGGCCCGGCGGGGCGCCGGGCCGCGCCTCCCGCCGGGCCGGGCCGCCTGCCGGGTGGGTCTTCCGCCCGGCGGGGCCGCCTCCGGTGACCCGCACCGCCCTCGGCGGCGTCAGCCGCGCGCGTGCCGCCGGCCGATGGCGATCACCTTGACCCGCTGCCGGCCGGCCCGCACCATGCCGAGCGCCATGAACGCGCCCGCGATCCGGTCCGCCGCCTCCCGGCTGCTCGCCCCGACCACCTGGCGGCGCCGCTCGGGGCAGTTGCGTTCGTCGCGGCCGGCACCCTCGGCCGGGCGGACGTCGGTGAGCACCACCAGGAACCGCGTCATCGGTGCCTGCCGGAGTGGTCGGCGCGGGCCTGTCGAGCAGTACGCACGTCGCATCCCTTCCGGCAGGCGGGCCACGGGTGTGGCACGCGGCGATCGGGTACGGGGGAGAAACCCGATCGCCGCGCGCCCCATCCCCTCCGGTCACTCACCGCCACCGTCGCCACGACAACCGGCGGTGAGGACGCGATGACAGATTGACATGTCCACAGCCATGAATGCAACTCTCATCGACGTTCTCTCATCTACACCTTCCCGTGAAGATGTGCGACGATCGATGCATGGCTCCCAAGACCGCTCGTGCCCGCCGACTGGGCATCGCGCTGCGCACCCACCGGGAAGCCGCCGGCCTGACGCTCGAGGCGGCGGCGGACGAGATCAGCAGCACCCGCAGCACCCTGTCCCGCTACGAGAACGCGCAGACGCTGGTCAGCCCAGCCACCGTGCGCGCCCTGCTCACCCTCTACGGGGTCGGCCCCGACGAGGTCGCCGCCGCCGTGCAGCTGGCCAAGGACGCGCGCAAGCCCGGCTGGTGGGTGTCGTACTCGTACCTGCTGGACCGGCGCACCATCGACTTCATCGCGCTCGAGGCCGAGGCGACGGGGATCGCCAACTTCGAGCCGTCGGTGGTGCCGGGGCTGCTGCAGACCGCCGACTACATCCGGGGCGTGATGCGGGGCGGCCCGCACACCCTCGGCGACGACGAGGTGGAGCAGCGGGTCCAGTTCCGGCTGGACCGGCAGCAGCGGCTCGTCGGTGACCAGCCACCGATCCTCGACGCCATCATCGACGAGGGCGCGCTGCTGCGGCCCGTCGGCGACCGGTCGGTGATGGAGGCGCAGCTGCACCACCTGGTCAAGATGGGCGAGCTGCCAAACATCACGGTCCAGGTGATCCCGCTCGCCGCCGGCTACCACCGGGGCACCCGGGGCTCCCTGCACATCCTGGAGTTCCCGGACCCGGAGGACCCGATCATCGCCTCGGTGGAGACGGTGGCCGGGCAGATGGTCCTCGACCGACCGGGCGACCTGCGCACCTGCACCAAGATCATGGAGCACCTGCGGACCGTCGCGCTCAGCCCGGCGGACAGCCGCGACCAGCTCCTCCAACTCCTGAAGGGACGGTAGGACCATGACACCGACGAGCAACGCGGCGCTGGCCGTGGCGCGGTGGCGCAAGAGCAGCCGCAGCGGCGACGAGGGGGCGTGCGTGGAGATGGCGGTGCTCCCGGGGACGGTCGCCGTCCGCGACTCCAAGGACCCGTCCGGTCCCGCGCTGCTCTTCCCGCCGGCCGCCTGGGCCGCCTTCGTCGGGGCCCCGCCCGGACACTGACCCCCCCTCCGGGGGCGCCGGCGCGCCCGCTGACCACGTCGCGCCGGCGCCCCGCCGGCGGCGGTCCCACCGTTGGGAGCCGGTGGGGCCGTCGCCCGGCGGGGTCAGCCCGCGACCACGGGGCGGGGCGCGGGGCCCGCGCGCAGCGCCGACCCACGGGGCACCCCGGTCAACGCCAGCACCCCGTCGAACGCGCGGGCCAGCGCCTCGATCGCCGCCGTCGGACCGGCGCGCACCTCGCTCGGGTTCTCCACCAGCCCGTCCACCAGGAACCGGCCGTCCACGGTGAGCACCGTGGCGTTGTTGCTGGTGCCGCCGTTGTCCAGCCCGACGACCACCGGCACGTCCGTACCGCCCACGACAACCGCCTCCCGCCGCCACGCCTGACGTGAGGCTAGTTCCCCCTCCCTGCCCCCGCCAGGTCGCGCCCGCCGCCGGACCGGCAGGGCGGGGGTCAGGCCGGGCGGCGGGCCGTGACGGCGGTGGCGTCCCGGTCGTCGTCGCGGGTCACCGTGGGGTGCAGGCCCACGGCGGTCAGCACCGCGCGGAGCGCGTCCAGCTGCGTCTCCCCCGCCTCCACCACCAGGTGCCCGCCCGGTGCCAGCCAGCGCGCCGCGCCCTCGGCGACGCGGCGCAGCACCGCCAGCCCGTCCGGTCCGCCGTCGAGGGCCACCGGCGCCTCGTGCAGCCGGGCCTCCGGCGGCATCAGCGCCACCGCCGCCGTCGGCACGTACGGGGCGTTGGCCAGCACCAGGTCCAGCCGGCCCCGCCAGCGCACCGGCAGCGGGTCGTACAGGTCGCCCTGGAAGACCGGGACGGCCAGCGGACCCAGGTTGCGCCGGGCGCAGGCCACGGCGGCGGGGTCCACGTCGGCGGCGGCCAGCCAGCGCGGCGCGAGCCGGCGGGCCAGCGCCACCGTGGTGGCGCCCGAACCGCAGCACAGGTCCACCACGGCCGCCGCCGGCCCGGTCACCGCGACGGCGACGTCGACCAGCAGGGCGGTACGCGCGCGCGGCACGAACACGCCGGGGTCGACGGCGATCCGCTCGCCGCAGAACTCGGCCCAGCCGAGCACGTGCTCCAGCGGCAGCCCGGCGGCCCGGCGCTCGACCAGGCCGGCCAGCGCCTCGGCCGAGTCGGCGGCGGCGATCAGCAGCTCCGCCTCGTCCTCGGCGTAGACGCAGCCGGCGGCGCGCAGCCGGTGCACGAGGGCGGGCCGGTCGGGGCGGAAGGGGAAGACGGTCATGGGAGAACCTCCGGGAACGCTCGTCGACGCTCCCGGCCCGCCGGAGTCAGCCGGCGTGGCGTCGGAGGGGAGCGTCGGTCCTGCCTGTCGGGTGGATCGGACTCACCTCCTCCGGTCGGGCCCGGCGCGGGCCACGGACGGCCCGGCGCGGACCACCGTCACGATAGCCCGACGGCCGGCGTCGGGCGCTCAGCGGCTGGCGTCCAGCGCGGCGGCCACGTCGGCGACCAGGTCGACGGCGTCCTCGACCCCGCAGGAGAGCCGGACGAAGCCGGGCGGGGTGTCGTCGCCCCACTGGGCCCGCCGGTCGGCGGTGGTGTGCAGGCCGCCGAAGGAGGTGGCCGCGGCGACCAGCCGGGCCGCGTCGAGGAACCGCGCCACCCGCCCGGCGTCGCCGAGGTCGAAGGAGAGCACCCCCGGGATCCGTCGCATCTGGATCGACGCCACCGCGTGGGCCGGGTCGCCGGGCAGCCCCGGCCAGCGCAGCCCGGTCACGTCGTCGCGCCCCGCGAGCAGCTCGGCGAGGGCCCGCGCGTTCGCGGTCTGCCGGGCCAGCCGCAGGTCCAGGGTGGCCAGCGACCGGTGCGCGAGCCAGGCGTCGAACGCGCCCGGCACCGCCCCGGTGGCGTTCCGCCAGGCGGTGACCGCGTCCCGCAGCTCGGCCGAGCGGGTCGCGACGTAGCCGAGCAGCAGGTCGGAGTGCCCCGTCAGGGCCTTGGTCCCGGAGGCCACCACGACGTCGGCGCCCAGGTCGAGCGGACGCTGCCCGAGCGGCGTGGCCGTGGTGTTGTCGACCGCGACCAGGGCGCCGGCGGCGTGCGCCCGGGCGGACAGCGCCGCCACGTCGGCGACGTCCAGGCCGGGGTTGGCCGGGGTCTCCAGCAGCACCAGGCGTACGCCGTCGAAGGCCGGGTGCGGGCCGGCGGTCGGGGCGAGGAGCACCCGCACCCCGACGCCCTCCAGCGTGTCGGCGGCGAAGGCCCGGACGGGGAAGTATCCGTCCGACGGGAGCACCACGGTGTCCCCCGGCCTCAGCACCGCCAGCAGCAGCCCCGTGATCGCGGCCTGCCCGCTGGCGAAGACCCGGCACTCGCCCCCCTCCAGCTCCCCCACCGCGGCCTCCAGCAGCCGCCGGGTGGGGTTGTCGGGCCGGCCGTAGCCGTCGGGCGCCGCCGCCGGTCCCGCCCACGGGTCCAGGTGGTACGGCGCGGCGAACACCGGCCCGGGCAGGAACGGCTGGCCGGGAGCCGGCTCAGGCAGGCCGGCGCGTACGCAGCGGGTGCCGTCCTGGTGCTCGGTCACGTCGCTCACTCCGGCTTCGTCGTCCGGCTCATCAGGGCCTCGACGGCGAGCCGCGGGTCCATGCCCTCGTGGCAGACCAGCTCGACCTGCTCGGTGATCGGCATCTCCACCGCGTGCGCCCGGGCCAGGTCGCGCAGGGCCAGCGCGCTCTTGACGCCCTCGGCGGTCTGCCGGGTGGCGACGCGGGCCTCCTCCAGGGTCGCGCCCCGGCCCAGGTGCTCGCCGAAGGTGCGGTTGCGGGCCAGCGGCGACGAGCAGGAGGCGACGAGGTCACCCATCCCGGCCAGGCCGGCGAAGGTGAGCGGGTCGGCGCCCAGGGCCACCCCGAGCCGGGCCGTCTCGGCCAGTCCCCGGGTCACGAGCATGGCCCGGGTGTTGTCGCCGAAGCCCATCGCCACGGCGATGCCGTACGCCAAGGCGATCACGTTCTTGACCGCGCCGCCCAGCTCGCAGCCGATCACGTCGTCGTTCGTGTACGGGCGGAAGTAGGGCGTGGTGATCGAGCGCTGCACCAGCGTCGCCCGGTCGGCGTCGGTGCAGGCGACCACGGTGGCGGCGGGCTGCTCGGCGGCGATCTCCGGGGCCAGGTTGGGGCCGGAGACCACCACCACCCGGTCCGCGGCCACCCCGGCGGTCTCCACGATCACCTCGCTCATCCGTTTGGTGGTGCCGAGCTCGATGCCCTTCATCAGCGACACCAGGGTGGCGTCCGGGTGCAGGTGCGCGCTCCACTCGGCCAGGTTGCCGCGCAGCGTCTGCGACGGCACGGCCAGCACCACCAGCTCCGCCCCGGTGATCGCCTCGACGGCGTCCCCGGTCGCCGTGACCCGGGACGGCAGCAGCACGTCCGGCAGGTACTCCGAGTTGCGCCGCTCGGCGCGGATCGTGTCGGCGACCGCCTGCCGGCGGGCCCAGACGGTGACGTCCCGACCGGCGTCGGCGAGGATCTTGGCGAACGCGGTGCCCCACGAGCCGGCACCCAGGACCGCGACGTGCCCGCTCACGCCGCCGCCTCCGGTCGCCGCCGCTCGCCGGCCGGGCGGGCCGTCCGTTCCCACAGGGGTGGCGGGGTGCCGCCCCGGATCTCGCCGAGCATGTCACGAAGGCGCAGCATGATGGTGTCGGTCATCTCCTCGAGGACGGCCTTCGTCGGGGTCGACCCGGCCCACCGGCTCAGGTCGACGGGCGGCCCGGCGACCACGGTCACCGGGATCCGGGGGCGCGGGTTCAGTCGGGCCCGGCGCGGGTCGAAGATCCGCTCCGGCCCCCACATGACGACCGGGACCACCGGCGCCCCGGTGGCGAGCGCGAGCCGGGCGGCGCCGGTCTTGCCCTTCATCGGCCACAGGTCCGGGTCGCGGGTGATGGTGCCCTCCGGGTAGATCACCACCGCGCCGCCCTGGTCGAGCGCGGCGACGAGGTGCTCCAGCGACCGCACCGCGTCCACCGTGTTCCGCTCGACCGGGATCTGCCGGCAGCGGTGCAGGATCCAGCCGATCACCGGGACCCGGAACACGCTGGCCTTGCCGAGGAACTGCGGCCAGCGGCCGGCGTCGTAGATGAAGTGCGCCGCGACGAGCGGGTCGGCGTGCGAGACGTGGTTCGGCACGATGATCACGCCGCCGTCGCGGCGCAGGTGCTCCATGCCGCGCCAGGTGCGCCGCGTCCAGACGGTCATCACGGGCTTGACCAGCACCACGGCGAACCATTGCCAGAACCCCAGCCTCCGCCGTGTCACCGCGCCTCCTCGTGCCGCCCCGACCCGCACCGGATCCGCACCCGGTGACGCCCGCAGCGGAAATCATGCCTGCTCGACCCCGGTCCGGCCAGAGAGGGTACCGCCGTGCGGCTGGCAGGATGGCGGTGTGAGTCAGCCGAGGTGGACCGTGGTGGTGCCGGTGAAGCGCCTCGCCGCCGCGAAGAGCCGACTGCGGGGGGCGCTGCCGGCCGTACCGCACGAGGAGCTGGCGCTGGCCCTGGCCGCCGACACGGTCGCCGCGGTGCGGGCCTGCCCGGCGGTGGCCGGGGTGCTGGTCGTCACCGACGACGCCCGCGTGACCGAGGCCGCCCGCCGCGCGGGCGCCCGGACGCTGCCCGACACCCCCGCCGCCGGGCTGAACGCCGCCTTCCGGCACGGCGCGTCGGCTGCGGGCGGTGGCTGGGTGGCCGGGCTCACCGCCGACCTGCCCGCGCTGCGCCCGGCCGAGCTGGCGGCGGCCCTGCGCGCGGCGCGGGCCGCGCCCACGGGCGTACGCGGGTACGTGGCCGACGCCCCCGGCCAGGGCACCGTGCTGCTGGCCGCGCCGCCGGGCGTGCCCCTGGACCCCCGCTTCGGGCTCGGCTCGGCCGCCGCGCACGCCGCGAGCGGGGCGCTCGCGCTCACCGGGGACTGGCCGAGCCTGCGCCGGGACGTGGACACCGCCGACGACCTGGCCGCGGCGGCCCGACTCGGGCTGGGGCCCCGCACGGCCGTGCTGGCCGCCGCCGGCTGCCCGGCCTGAGGGCGTGTAGCGTGCGGGGCATGCAGGGCACGGTGGCCACCTACGACGCGGCGACCCGCAGCGGGACGCTGCTCCTCGACGACGGCACCGAGCTGGCCTTCCCGGCTCGGGCGTTCGACGCCTCCGGCCTGCGGCTGCTCCGCCTCGGCCAGCGGTTGCGCGTCGAGACCGACGCCGCCGGCGAGGTCGTCCGGGTGACATTGCCGACGATGGCCTGAGCGGCTGGTCGAAGTTCATTTTGCGTTAACCGCAGCCGGGTGATTATGGGCGGGTGAGCACCCCTCGCAAGCACCCCGCCAACCGACCGCACACCGATCCGGCCGCACCCCGCAACGGCGCCCGGTCCCGGGGCGCCGACGGCCGCTTCCACGCCGACGGATCCGCCGGAGTCCCCGGGACGGAGGCCGCCGGGACCGACGCGGCGAGCGCCTCCGCCGGTCTGGAGGAGGTGCTGGACCCGGTGCCCGGCCCGCCCGCCGAGGCGGCGTCGCCGCAGCCGGCGCCGGACCTCGGGGACGAGCCGCCCGCGGCGGAGCCGCTGCCGGAGGACCGCTTCCTCAACCGGGAGCTCTCCTGGCTCGACTTCAACGCCCGGGTGCTGGCGCTCGCCGAGGACCCGCGCACGCCGCTGCTGGAGCGGGCCAAGTTCCTGGCCATCTTCGCCAGCAACCTCGACGAGTTCTACATGGTGCGGGTCGCCGGGCTGAAGCGCCGGCTCCAGGCCGGCCTGCCGGTACGCGGCGGGGACCGGATGCCGCTGCGCACCCAGCTGGAGCTGGTCGCCGGGAAGGCCGCGACGCTGGTGGCCCGGCACTCGGCCTGCTTCACCGACGAGGTGCTGCCGAAGCTGGCCGCCGAGGACATCCGGATCCTGCGCTGGGCCGACCTGGACCACCCCGAGCGGGAACGGCTGCGCGCGTACTTCCGGGAGCAGATCTTCCCGGTGCTGACCCCGCTGGCGGTGGACCCGGCGCACCCCTTCCCGTACATCTCCGGGCGGTCGCTCAACCTCGCCGTGGCCGTCCGCGACCCGGACGGCGGCTCCGAGTACTTCGCCCGGGTGAAGGTGCCGAACAACGTGCCCCGCTTCGTCCGGGTGCACCGCGACCTGCCGGGCGTGCGGATGCTGCCGGTGGAGGACCTGATCTCGGTGCACCTGGGGCAGCTCTTCTCCGGCATGCGGGTGGTCGAGTGCCACCTGTTCCGGGTCACCCGCAACGCCGAGGTGGAGGTCGACGAGGACCGCGACGAGGACCTGCTCCAGGCCCTGGAGCGGGAGCTGGCCCGGCGCCGGTTCGGCCCGCCCGTCCGGCTGGAGGTTGCCGCCTCGATCTCCGAGCACGTGCTGGAGCTGCTCGTCCGCGAGCTGGACATGCACGACCAGGAGGTGCTGCGGGTGCCCGGCCTGCTCGACCTCTCCGCGCTCTGGCAGCTCTACAACGAGGCCGACCGGCCGGACCTGAAGGATCCGCCGTTCGTGCCGGCCACCCACCCCCGGCTCACGGAGGGCGAGGTGCCGCGCAGCGTCTTCGCGACCCTGCGCGACGGCGACATCCTGGTCCACCACCCGTACCACTCGTTCGCCACCAGCGTGCAGCGCTTCATCGAGCAGGCCGCCGCGGACCCCGACGTGCTGGCCATCAAGCAGACGCTCTACCGCACCAGCGGCGACTCCCCGATCGTGGACGCGCTCGTCGACGCGGCGGCCGCCGGCAAGCAGGTGGTGGTGCTGGTCGAGCTGAAGGCGCGCTTCGACGAGGTCGCCAACATCGGCTGGGCGCGCACACTGGAGCGCGCCGGCTGCCACGTCGTCTACGGCCTGGTCGGGCTCAAGACGCACTGCAAGACGGCCCTGGTGGTACGCCAGGAGGGCAACCAGATCCGCCGCTACTGCCACATCGGCACCGGCAACTACCACCCGAAGACCGCCCGGCTCTACGAGGACTTCGGCATGCTCACCGCCGACCCGGAGATCGGGGCCGACCTGACCGACCTGTTCAACGTGCTCACCGGCTACAGCCGGCAGACCGCGTACCGCCGGCTGCTGGTGGCGCCGCAGGGCATCCGCAGCGGACTGATCGAGCGGATCGAGCGGGAGATCGCGCACGTTCGGCTGGGCATGCCCGGGCTCGTGCAGATCAAGGTGAACTCGCTGGTCGACGAGGAGATCACGGACGCGCTCTACCGGGCCTCCCGGGCCGGCGTCCACGTGGACCTGGTGATCCGAGGCATGTGCACGCTGCGACCGGGGGTGCCCGGCCTGTCGGAGAACATCCGGGTCCGCTCGATCCTGGGCCGGTTCCTGGAGCACTCCCGGATCTTCCGGTTCGGCAACGACGGCGACGCCGAGTTCTGGATGGGCTCGGCCGACCTGATGCACCGCAACCTGGACCGCCGGGTCGAGGCGCTGGTGCGGGTGAGCGACCCGGTCGCCCGGGCCGAACTGGACCACGTGATGACCGCCGCGATGAGCCCCGACGTGGACGCGTTCGAGCTGGCGCCGGACGGGACCTGGAGCCGGCGTACCGGCACGGCCGGGGAGCCGCCGGTCCACCTCCAGGACTTGCTGCTGCGTCGCGTCGGTGGCACGGCGGGCTGACCGGTACCCGCATAGGCTGACCTGATGCTGGATGAGCGGGACGCGGCGGGCCCCGGTCGGGGCTGGCCGACCGGGGTCCCCGACACGACGCCGCCGATCCGGGCGGCGGGCGGTGTCGTGTGGCGGCCCGCCGACGACCCCGGGCCGACCGCGGGGTCGCCCCCCGGGGGCGTGGACGCCGCCCGTGCGCCGCGCGGCGGGGTGCTGGTCTGCCTGGTGCACCGGCCCCGCTACGGCGACTGGTCGCTGCCCAAGGGCAAGCTGGAGCGGGGCGAGCATCCGCTGCTCGCCGCCGTCCGGGAGGTGGCCGAGGAGGCCGACGCCCGGGCGGTGCCGCAGGTGCGGCTGCCCACCGTGCGCTACCGCAGCGAGGGCCGTCCGAAGGTGGTCGACTACTGGTCGATGCGGGCGGTGGCCACCGGCGGCTTCCAACCGGCCACCGAGGTCGACGATGTGCGCTGGCTCGGCGTGGACGAGGCGATCCGGCTGGTCAGCTACCCGCACGACGCCGAGGTGCTGGCCGCGTTCGCGGCCCTGCCGACGGTCACCGGGACGGTGGCGGTCGTCCGGCACGCCCACGCCGGCAAGCGGGCCACCTGGTCCGGCCCGGACACCGGCCGGCCGCTCGACGCCCGGGGCTGGGCGCAGGCCCACGCGCTCGCCCCGCTGGTGGCCCTGGTCCGCCCGGTACGCCTGCTGTCGGCCTCGGCCCGCCGCTGCGTGCAGACCCTCGACCCGGCGGCGGCCCTGCTCGACCTGCCGATCGAGGTCGACGGCGACCTGGACGAGCCGCGGCCGGGCCAGCAGCCCGACGAGTGCGCGCTGGCCGCCGCCGCCCGCCTGGCCGCGCTGGCGGCCACCGGCGAGGCGGCGGGGGTGTGCAGCCAGGGCAAGGTGATCCCGGGCGCCCTGGCCCGGCTCAGCGGGCGGCCGGACGACTTCACCACCCCGAAGGGCGGCGGCTGGCTGCTCGCCTTCACCGGCGACCGCCTGCTCGCCGTCGACCGCCTCTGACGGTGCGGGCCCGGGGGCGGATCGCCGCCGAGCGACCCGGGCGGGCGGCGGGTCAGGCCGGCGGCAGGGTCAGGGTCACCGCGACCGGCAGGTGGTCGCTGGCCGTCCCGGGTGGGGCCGCCGCGTCGCCGGCCGCCAGGTCGGGCGTGACGAGGACGTGGTCGATCTGCTGGCGCGGGGCGTCCGCCGGGCTGGTCGGCAGGGGCCGGGCGGCGGCCAGCGCGTCGACCAGGCCGACCCGGGTGAACTCGGCGAACGCCGGGTCGCCCGGCTGGGTGTTCAGGTCGCCGGCGAGCACCAGGGGCCGGCCGGCCGCGTACCGGACGGCGAAGTCGGCGACCGCGCGGGCCTGGACCACCGGGTCCTCGCCGGGCGGCGGTTGCAGGTGGGTGGCGACCACCGCGAGGCGGACGTCCTCGCTGAAGTCGATCGTGATGCCGAGGGCCTGCGCCCCGGTGGGCGCGCCGACCGCCGGCAGCGGCCGGGTCCGCGCCGCGTCCAGGGGCCACCGGCTCAGCACGGCGTCGCCCCAGAGCGGGTCGGCGGCCGGCGCGAAGACGTACGGCATGTCCAGCCGCTCCGCCAGCAGGTCGAGCGTGTCGTGGCCGCCGTTGAGCAGCCAGCCCCGGTCCACCTCGCTGAGTGCCACGACGTCGGCCCCGGCGACGGCCCGCGCCAGCGCGTCCGGGTCGAAGCGGCCGTCGATCCCGAACCCCATCCGGACGTTGTACGCCGCCACCCGCACCGTCTCCGGCGGCCCGTCCCGGTTGGTGGCGGACAGCAGCTCGTCGCTCGCGATCGCGGCCACCAGCGTCAGCACGGCGGCCGAGGCGGCCGTCCACACCGGCGGCAGCGGCGAGCGGAGCGGGCCCGGGGTGGGTCGGGTCGCCAGGGCGACGGCCGCGACCAGCACCGCCACCGCCACCGGCACCCCGGCGTTGGGGTGACCGAGGTCGTAGGCGGCGTAGTACGCCACCGCCGCGACGGCGAAGACAAGCATCCCGGCGACGGCCGCGTACCCGCGTCGCCCGGCCGCCCGTGCCGCGTCCTGCCCGGCGCGCCCGCCGCCGTCCACGGCCGGGGCTGCGGCGTCGTCGGCGACCCGGCCGTCCGCCGCGCCGGCCGACGCCAGGCACGCGCCGAGACCGACGGCGGTGAGCAGGACGGCCGGCAGCAGCAGTTCCCCGCGTTCGAGGGCGACGAGGACCGCTCCGCCGACCAGGGCCGCCGGCCCCAGCCACCGCCAGGCCCCCCGGCGGGGCGACGCCAGCGCGGCGAGCAGGAAGCCACCGACCGCCACGGCGAGCGGGGCGGGGCCGAACAGCGGCACCGTGGCCACCCCCACCTCGTCGGCGGGGTCCGAGCGCAGCAGACCGAACTGGTACGACGTCGCCGTCCGGGCGACCGCCGGGGAGAGCGCCACCATGCCGGCGAGCAGCAGTGCCGGCCCGACCAGCAGCCAGCTCCGTACGCCGCCCGTCCCCGCCGGCGGCGCGGGCCGCGCCTGCCCCGCCAGGAAGAGGCCCGCGACCACGACGGCCAGCAGCCACGCCGGCCAGTCGCCGAGGAACGCCGAGCGGTACGTGTCGAGCGCCGTGTGCAGGAGGGCGCCGACCGCCAGCCCGAGCGCCAGCCCGGGCACGGGGCGGTCGGTGCCGGCGGCGGCACCGGCGAGCCATACCAACCCGGCCAGCAGCCCGGCCGTGGCGAGCCAGAGCTGGAGCCGCCCGCCCGGCTGGCCGTTGACGGCGAGCCGCGCCACGACCAGCAGCACCGCGGCGACGAGCGTGACGGGGCGGGCGCCGACCCGGCGGACCAGCGCGGGCGCGGCCAGGGCGAGCAGGAACCAGCCGAACGCGAACGCCCCCAGCAGCTCGGCGGGGGTCGAGGCGGCCTGCCCGAAGATGGTGATGACCGCCGGCAGGAAGACGCGCAGCACGTCGACCAGGAGCACGACGCCCAGGGCGAGGGTGACAGTGGGGAAATGGCGGTAGCGCACCGGGGCTGCCTTTCGCCGACCGGAAGGGGTGCGGCGATTCTGCGGGGGCGACACAGTCCCGGTCAACGGTCGGGGCGGACACGGCGAAGGGCGCCCACCGGCCGGTGGACGCCCTCTTCGTACCGCTCGGCTCAGCGCTTGGCCGCGGCCTTCTTGGCCGGCGCCTTCTTCGCCGCCGCGCTCTTGCTCGCCGCCGCGGCGGTCTTCTTCGCCGCCGTGGCCTTCGTCGCCGCGGTGGTCTTCTTCGCCGGGGCGGCCTTGGTGGTCGCGGTCTTCTTCGCCGCGGTGGTCTTGGTCGCCTTCGCCGCGGGGGCCTTCTTGGCCGCCGTGGTCGCCTTGGCCCCGGCCGCCTTCGCGCCCGCCGCCTTGGCTCCGGTGGCCTTGGCTCCGGTGGCCTTGGCTCCGGTGGCCTTGGCCCCGGTCGCCTTGGCTCCGGTGGCCTTGGCTCCGGTGGCCTTGGCCCCGGTGGCCTTGGCCCCGGCCGCCTTCGCTCCGGTGGCCTTGGCACCCGTCGTCTTGGCCGCCGCGGTGGTCTTGGCGGCGGCCGTGGTCTTGGCGGCGGCCGCCGTGGTCTTCTTCGCCGCCGCCGTGGCCTTCGGCACCTTGCCGCTGGCCACCATCTCCTTGAATCCGGCGCCGGGACGGAAGGTCGGGACGGATGTCTTCTTGACCTTCACCGCCTCGCCGGTCCGCGGGTTGCGCGCTGTTCGGGCGCCCCGGACGCGCTTTTCGAACGCTCCGAATCCGGTGATCGCCACCTTCTCGCCCTTGGTGACCGCCGCCTGGACCTCAGCGAGGACCGCGTCGAGCGCGGCCGTCGCCGTCTTCCGGTCCCCCAGGCGAACGGCGAGCGCCTCGATGAGCTCGGCCTTGTTCACGACTTCCTCCCGATTGTGCAACTGACTCGACGCGAGCCATTCTGCGCGCACGGTATGCCCTGTGCTGCCGGGACACAAACATTCGGTCGAAAAAAGCCCTTGTGTCGTAACGGATTCGCCCCCGCCGGTGAGACCGGCGGGGGCGGAAACCGCTGTGGGATCGGGCGTACGGCTAAGCGACCGAGGGCAGGAACGGCGGCCGGGTGGCCTCGAAGGCGCTGATCTCCGTCTCGTGGCGGAGGGTGAGTCCAATGTCGTCCAAGCCCTCCAGCAGCCGCCAGCGGCTGAAGTCGTCCAACGGGAACGACCAGGTGGCCTCTCCGACCCGCACCTCGCGGGCGGTCAGGTCGACGGTGACCGGGGTGGTCGGGTCGGCCTCCACCAGATCCCAGATCTCCTCGACCGCTTTCAATTCCAGCTCGACCGGGAGCAGACCCTCCTTGAGCGCGTTGCCCCGGAAGATGTCGCCGAAGCGGGGTGAGATCACGGCCCGGAAGCCCCAGTCGCGCAGCGCCCAGACCGCGTGCTCCCGGGAGGAGCCGGTGCCGAACTCGGGACCGGTCACAAGAATCGACGCACCGGAATGGGCGCGATCGTTGAGCACGAATTCCGGGTCCTCGCGCCAGGCGCTGAACAAGCCGTCCGCGAAACCGGTCCGGGTCACCCGCTTGAGGTACACGGCGGGGATGATCTGATCGGTGTCCACATTGGACCGCCGCAGCGGCACGGCGGTGCCCGTGTGGGTGGTGAACCTCTCCATCTGGGTGCCCTTCTACAGGTCGGCGGGAGCGGCCAGCCGGCCCGCCACGGCGGTGGCGGCGGCGACCGGCGGGGAGACCAGGTGGGTGCGTCCGCCCCGGCCCTGGCGGCCCTCGAAGTTGCGGTTGGAGGTCGAGGCGGAGCGCTGGCCCGGCGAGAGCGTGTCCGGGTTCATGCCCAGACACATGGAGCAGCCGGCGAAGCGCCACTCGGCACCGGCGTCGGTGAAGACCTTGTCCAGCCCCTCCGCCTGGGCCGCCTCGCGCACGGCGGCGGAACCGGGCACCACCAGCATCCGCACCCCGTCGGCCACCCGGTGCCCTCGCAGCACGTCGGCGGCGGCCCGCAGGTCCTCCAGCCGGCCGTTGGTGCAGGAGCCGACGAAGACCACGTCGACCGCGAGGTCCCGCAGCGGGGTGCCGGGGCGCAGGTCCATGTACTCCAGCGCGCGCCGGGCGGCGGTCCGCTCGGCCTCGGTGACGAACTCCTCGGGGGCGGGCACCACCGCGCCCAGCGGCGCGCCCTGACCCGGGTTGGTGCCCCAGGTGACGAACGGGGTGACCGCGCCGGCGTCCAGGGTCACCTCGGCGTCGAAGGTGGCGCCCTCGTCCGTGGGCAGGGTCCGCCACCAGTCGACCGCCGCGTCCCAGTCCGCGCCCTTCGGGGCGTTCGGCCGCCCCTTCAGGTACGCGAAGGTGGTCTCGTCCGGCGCGATCATGCCGGCCTTGGCGCCCCACTCGATGGACATGTTGGCGATGGTCATCCGCCCCTCCATGGACAGCGACCGGATCGCCTCGCCGCGGTACTCGACGATGTGCCCGCGACCGCCGCCCGTGCCGACCTGGGCGATCAGCGCGAGCACCAGGTCCTTGGCGGTGACCCCCGGGGCGAGCTGCCCGGTCACGTTCACCGCCATCGTCTTCGGCCGGCTCTGCGGCAGCGTCTGGGTGGCCAGCACGTGCTCGACCTCACTCGTGCCGATGCCGAACGCGAGCGCGCCGAACGCGCCGTGGGTGGCGGTGTGCGAGTCGCCGCAGACGATGGTCATGCCGGGCTGGGTGACGCCGAGCTGCGGGCCGATGACGTGCACGATGCCCTGGTTCTCGTCGCCCAGCGGGTGCAGCCGGACGCCGAACTCGGCGCAGTTGCGGCGCAGCGTCTCGATCTGGGTGCGCGAGGTGGGGTCGGCGATGGTGAGCAGGTCGCCGCGCCGCAGCTGGAACGACGGGTCGGCGTACCCCGTCGGGGTGTTGTGGTCCTCCGTCGCGAGCGTGAGGTCGGCGCGACGCACCCGGCGCCCGGCGAGGCGCAGCCCGTCGAAGGCCTGCGGGCTCGTCACCTCGTGCAGCAGGTGCAGGTCGATGAAGAGCAGATCGGGCTCGCCCTCGGCGGACCGTACGACGTGCGCGTCCCAGACCTTCTCGGCCAGGGTCCTCGGCTCGGTAGTAGTGACTCCCACCATCTGGACATCCTAAATTCTGGGAGGTAAGTTTCGGCTTGTGGGACACAGTATGAGCGGTGTCGGCGTTCTCGACAAGGCGGTGGTCATCCTGGCCGCCTGCGTCGACGGCGCCAGCCTGGCCGAACTCGTTGAACGCACCAAGCTGCCCCGGGCCACCGCGCACCGGCTGGCGCAGGCGCTGGAGATCCACCGGATGCTGGTCCGGGACACCCAGGGGCGCTGGCGTCCCGGCCCGCGCCTGGGTGAGCTCGCCAACGCCGCGCCGGACGTGCTCCTGACGGCGGCGGAGCCGCTGCTGGCGGCACTGCGGGACGCCACCGGCGAAAGCGCCCAGCTCTACCTGCGCCGCGCCGACGAGCGCATCTGCGTGGCCGCCGCCGAGCGGGCCAGCGGCCTGCGGGACACCGTGCCGGTCGGCTCGGTGCTGCCGATGACGGCGGGCTCCGCGGCGCAGATCCTGCTCGCCTGGGAGCCGCCCGAGGCCGTGATGCCGCTGCTGCCCCGGTCGAAGTTCACCGGCCGCACCCTGGCCGAGGTACGCCGCCGGGGCTGGGCGCAGAGCGTCGCCGAGCGCGAGGCCGGTGTGGCGAGCGTCTCGGCCCCGATCCGCGACCGCACCGGTCGGGTCATCGCCGCGATCAGCATCTCCGGCCCGATCGAGCGCCTGGGCCGCCGCCCCGGCGAACGCCACGCGATGGCCGTGGTCCGAGCCGGCCAACGCCTCTCCGGCCTCTGACCCCCCGCCCCACCCCACCCCACCCCGCCTCGCCTCGCCTCGCCTCGCCTCGCCTCGTCCCGGTGATCATGAGGTTGGCGGCGGAGATGATCTCCCGCACTCCCGCCAACCTCATGATCACCGGCGCTTGAGCGTCAGGGCCGGGGGGTGCGGGGGCACGGAGGGCCGGGGGTGGAATGCGGAACGGCCCGTCCCACCGGGGTGGGACGGGCCGTTCCTTCTGTAGCCCCGACCGGATTCGAACCGGCGCTACCGCCTTGAGAGGGCGGCGTCCTGGGCCGCTAGACGACGGGGCCAAGACTTCACTGCTTCCACCGCCCTTCCGAGCGGTGCCGCTGTAGTCTAGCGGCGTCCCCTCCGGGGCGGAAATCGGGGCGACCGACACCGGGCGGCACGCGACCGGGACACCCACTGGGGCACCGGGACCGGGCGACCGACCGGTCGGGCCGCCCGCAAGGGCGACGGCGCGGGCGCCGGACATGCGAAACGGCCCGCCCCACCGGAGTGGAACGGGCCGTTCGAGTGTCGTAGCCCCGACCGGATTCGAACCGGCGCTACCGCCTTGAGAGGGCGGCGTCCTGGGCCGCTAGACGACGGGGCCAGAACTTGCTTGCGGCACCGCTCTGCCGAGCGGCGCCGCTGGACTCTATCAGAGAGAACCCCGATCCCCTGACGGGAACCGGAGTCGTCTCCTACGAGATCCAGCGCCCGAGGCTCTCGCGAACCTCGGCTGCGCTGGGGTACCAGGACTCGAACCTAGACTAACTGAACCAGAATCAGTCGGGCTGCCAATTACCCCATACCCCATTGGCCCCTTGCGGTGCCGGGAGCAAACTTTACCCTCCCGGCGCCGGCAGGCCAAATCGAGCCCCCCAAACCGCCCCTGAACTGCGGAAACGGGGCCTCGACGCGGATCAGGCGACGGGCACCACCGGATTGGCCAGCTCCCCGATCCCCTCGATCCGCACGGTGACCGTATCCCCGTCCACCAGCGGGCTAACCCCCGCCGGCGTGCCGGTGAGCACCACGTCGCCGGGCAGCAGCGTCATCACGTGCGAGACGTACGACACCAGGGCCGGCACGTCGAAGACCATGTCGCTGGTCCGGCCGAGCTGGCGGACCTCCATCTCCTCCGGGTTGCGACCCACCTCACAGCGGATCTCCAGGTCGCGGACGTCGAGCCCGGTGGTGATCCACGGCCCGATCGGGCAGAACGAGTCGAAGCCCTTGGCGCGGGTCCACTGGCCGTCGGAGCGCTGGAGGTCCCGGGCGGTGACGTCGTTGGCGCAGGCGTAGCCGAAGATGGCCCGCTCCGCGGCGGCCCGGTCGGCCCGGCGGGCGCCCGGCGCGCCGATCACCACGGCGAGCTCGGCCTCGTGCTCGACCTGCTTGGAGAAGATCGGCAGCCGGATCGCGTCGCGGGGCCCGATCACGGAGGTGGACGGCTTGAGGAAGAGCAGCGGCTCCTTCGGTACCTCGCTGCCGTGCTCGGCGGCGTGCTCGGCGTAGTTGCGGCCGACGCAGACGACCTTGCTGGGCAGGATCGGCGAGAGCAGGCGGACGTCCGACAGCGCCCAACGGGCACCGCTGAAGGTGATCTGGCCGAACGGGTGGCCCTCGATCTCGGCGACGGTCAGGCCCTGCGGGCCCGCCTCCGGCTCGCCCTCGACGACCCCGAACGACATTCCCTTGGCATGAGCAAAACGAGCGATACGCACCAGGCCAATCTAGCCCCGGCGACCCGCGCCCCGGCCGAGGCGGGAAGGTGGCGCACCGGACGGCCGGCGGTGCACCCGGAACCCGGGGAGGGCGCGCACCCTACGCCACCGGCCGTTCGCGGGGGCGGAGTTCGCGACTTCGTACCCGCCCGGCGTCGCCGCGCCCCTAACGTCGGCTCCGGAGGTTCGTTCGTATGCCTGCATCGACACGACACCACAGGGCCCTCGCAGTGTTCGTACACTGCCTCGGCACCGGCCCGCCCAGCACCGCCCAGCCGGAGGCGTCGTCGACCGCTTCGGCCTCCTCGGCCTGC
>NZ_JBFABB010000060.1:0-41643 GCF_040640035.1 Micromonospora sp. NPDC023633
CCGCCGGCCCCGCCCGGCGGGCGCGGCCGGCCGGGCGCCGGGGCCGACGTCGACGCCGGGACGGCTGGGCTGATCAGGGGTGACGGAGGACATCGCGTCTACTCTGGCATGCCGGGCCGGCGGCGGCAGTCCGATACCGCCCCGCAGCGGCGACGAGTTCCCTGATCCACCATCTCCCGCCCCCGATCCGGTCTAGCCTCGGGCGCAGGGACGCGACCGAGGGTCGCGGCACCGACGTCCGGAGGAGAGCCGTGAACACTCCCTATCCGCCGCCCCCACCACCGCCGTCCGCGGCCGGCCGTGACCGCACGGTGCTCTGGGGCGTGCTCGGCATCATCCTCGGCCTGCTCTGCTGCGGCATCCTGGGGATCGTCTTCGGTTACCTGTCGATCCGGGACGCCAAGCGCTTCGGCCAGTCGCCCGTGCTCGGCTACCTGGCGATCGCGTTCGGGGTGCTCAACATCATCGGCAGCGGCGTCCTCTGGGCCGGCGGCAACTACCCGCTCTACAACGACTGAGGCCACCCGCGCCACGACGACGGAGGGCCGACCGCGAACGGTCGGCCCTCCGGTCGTACGTCAGTCGGGCTCAGCCCGCGGACATGATCTCCCGCATGAGCTTGGCGGTCTCGGTCGGGGTCTTGCCGACCTTGACGCCGACCGCCTCCAGCGCGCTCTTCTTGGCGTCGGCCGTGCCCGCCGAGCCGGAGATGATCGCACCGGCGTGCCCCATGGTCTTGCCGGGGGGCGCGGTGAAGCCGGCGATGTAGCCGACCACCGGCTTGGTCACGTTCGCCTTGATGAACTCGGCGGCCCGCTCCTCGGCGTCGCCACCGATCTCACCGATCATGACGATCGCGTCGGTCTCCGGGTCGGCCTCGAACGCGGCGAGCGCGTCGATGTGGGTGGTGCCGATGATCGGGTCACCGCCGATGCCGACGCAGGTCGAGAAGCCGATGTCGCGCAGCTCGTACATCATCTGGTAGGTCAGCGTGCCGCTCTTGCTGACCAGGCCGATGCGGCCGGTGCCGGTGATGTCGGCCGGGATGATGCCGGCGTTGGAGGCGCCCGGCGAGGCGATGCCCGGGCAGTTCGGACCGATGATCCGGGTCCGCTCCCCCTTGGCGACGTTGTACGCCCAGAACGCGGCGGTGTCGTGCACCGGCACGCCCTCGGTGATCACCACGGCCAGGTCGATCCCGGCGTCGATCGCCTCGACGACCGCGCCCTTGGTGAACTGCGGCGGCACGAAGATCACGGTCACGTCCGCACCGGTCTGCGCCATCGCGTCCGCGACGCTGGCGAAGACCGGCAGCTCGGTGCCGTCGAAGTCGACCGTCTGGCCCGCCTTGCGCGGGTTGACGCCACCGACGACGTTGGTGCCCGCGGCGAGCATCCGCCGGGTGTGCTTGGAACCCTCGGAACCGGTCATCCCCTGGACGATGACCTTCGAGTCCTTGGTCAGCCAGATAGCCATTGTCAGACCCCCGCAGCCGCCAGCTCGGCGGCCCGCTCGGCCGCGCCATCCATCGTGTCGACCCGCTGGACCAGCGGGTTGTTCGCGCCGTCGAGAATCGCCCGGCCGGCCTCGGCGTTGTTGCCGTCGAGGCGGACGACCAGCGGCTTGGTGACCTGCTCGCCGCGCTGCTCGAGCAGGGCCAGCGCCTGCACGATGCCGTTGGCGACCTCGTCGCAGGCGGTGATGCCGCCGAAGACGTTGACGAAGACGCTCTTCACCGACGGGTCGGAGAGGACGATCTCCAGCCCGTTCGCCATCACGGCGGCGCTCGCGCCACCGCCGATGTCGAGGAAGTTGGCCGGCTTGACGCCGCCGTGCCGCTCACCGGCGTACGCGACCACGTCGAGGGTCGACATGACCAGGCCGGCGCCGTTGCCGATGATCCCGACCTCGCCGTCGAGCTTGACGTAGTTGAGGTCCTTCTCCTTGGCGGCCTGCTCCAGCGGGTCCACCGCGGCCTGGTCGACCAGCGCCTCGTGGTCCGGGTGCCGGAACGCGGCGTTCTCGTCGAGGGTGATCTTGGCGTCGAGCAGCAGCAGCTTGCCGTCGCCGGTCTTGGCCAGCGGGTTCACCTCGACCAGCGTGGCGTCCTCCGCGACGAAGGCCTTCCACAGCCCCACGGCGGCCTCGACGACCTGGTCCGCGACGTCGGCGGGGAAGTTGGCGGCGGTGACGATCTCGCGCGCCTTCGCCTCGTCGACGCCGGTGTTGGCGTCGATCGGGGCCTTGACGACCTTCTCCGGGGTCTCGGCGGCGACCTGCTCGATGTCCATGCCGCCGGCGACGCTGGCGATGCAGAGGAAGGTGCGGTTCGCCCGGTCGAGCAGGTAGGAGAAGTAGTACTCCTCGGCCACGTCCGCGGTCACCGTGATCATGACCTTGTGGACGGTGTGGCCCTTGATGTCCATGCCGAGGATGTCGGTGGCGCGGGCCACCGTCTCCTCCGCGCCCTCGGCCAGCTTCACGCCGCCGGCCTTGCCTCGGCCACCGACCTTCACCTGCGCCTTGACGACCACCCGACCGCCGAGGCGTTCGGCGATCGCGCGGGCCTCCTCCGGGGTCGTGGCGACGCCGCCGGCGAGCACGGGCAAGCCGTGCCGTTCGAACAGGTCCCGCCCCTGGTACTCGTACAGGTCCACGTTTGCGCGTCCCGTCCCGTCTCCGCGGCGCGCCGTCGCGCCGCCACCAGCGTTATGGAAAACAGTTTGACGCCTGTCATCACTTGACACAGGCCATTGGGCGCAGCCTAGCGAGGTGGACACCGCCGGCAACCGAGCGGGTGCGGGTTGTGTGGTAATGCACAATCGGCGGCGTCGCGCGGCCTTTCCGCGACTTCGGCCCGATGTCAGCCGTCCGGGCGATGTTGCCGGAGGCGCGTAACCCCTCCGCGGGGGCGTCGTTGAGTCAGGTGTCGGAGCGCTGCTCGCAGCGCGGCGACGGGAGCGGCCGATGCCCTGTCGGTCGAGGGGTGGCGGCGGGGCATCGTGCATAGAGGGGCCGGACGTGTGAGGGGTGCGTCCGGCCCCTCCCCCTGTCCTGTGTCGGCCGCCGACCCATCGTCGGCCCCGAATCCGTGACCGCGGTCAGGCGACGGGCTGGGCGACGTTCTGCCGGACCCACTCGACGATCGACTGGGTGGTCGCGCCCGGCGTGAAAATCTTGGCGACGCCGATCCGCTGCAACTCCGGAATGTCGGCGTCGGGAATGATGCCGCCGCCGAACACGACGATGTCGCGGGCGTCGCGCTCACCGAGCAGCTCCACCACCCGCCGGAACAGCGTCATGTGCGCCCCCGACAGCACGGAAAGGCCGACCGCGTCGGCGTCCTCCTGGATCGCGGTCTCCACGATCTGTTCCGGGGTCTGGTGCAGGCCGGTGTAGATGACCTCCATGCCGGCGTCCCGCAGGGCACGCGCGACGACCTTTGCGCCACGGTCGTGGCCGTCCAGGCCCGGCTTGGCGACGACGACCCGAACACGAGAGCTCATCAGCGCATCCCTTTCACCGGCTCCGCGGCTTCACTGAACGAACGGTAACCCGCCCGGCCCGGCCCGGGAAATCCGGGCGGCGAAGCGGGCGGCGCGCGGCCCGGCCGGGTCCCCGCCGCACCGGCACGACGGAGCCCGCCGACCCTCGGCGTCAAGCCGGACGACTCCGCCGTTCGGTCACCCTGCGCGACGAACGGGCAGTTAGGGGGGCACCCGTTCGAGGGGCACGAGCCGTGACAATAATGGACGCAAAGGGACAGAACGCGGCGGCAATTCGGCGCTTCGGCTTGTAACGGGACTGGTGGTTGGCTAACGTGTCCACGGTTGTCATCAGGTCCACGGACGGGTGACGACGCGGTCAGCCGACGTTCACCCGAGCTTCACGGGCGTCGACGAAGCCGCTTCGGATCCCCGACAACGGAGGGTGTGCGTGCGCCAGCGCCTGTCGTCTGAGCCCGATCGATATCGCGGTCGCCGCCGCGTACCCACCCCCCCGCGTAGCCGCTACGCAGCCGTCGTCACCACGGCATTCGTCGGCGCCGGCATCGTCGCGATCGGCGCGGGCGCCCTGCCGGACGCCAAGAGCGTCAGCCCGTCGGTCCTCGACGAGCTCAAGGCCGCGTCGACCATCAACCAGGACGCTGCGGCCCGCGTCGACGCCGCCGACCGCGCCAGCCGCGACAGCAACCGGGGCGGGGCGGACGAGTCCGCCGAGTCCGACGTCTGGCTGCTCCCGCTGCAGGGCTACGAGTTCAACTCGCCCTACGGCATGCGCTGGGGCAAGCTGCACACCGGCGTCGACCTGGTCGCCCCCGAGGGCACGCCCTACGTCGCCATCCACAGCGGCACCGTGACCAAGGCCGGCTGGTTCGGCGGCTACGGCTACACCGTGATCGTCCAGCACGCCGACGGCAGCGAGGCGATCTACGGCCACTCCTCCGCGCTGAGCGTGAAGGAGGGACAGCAGGTGAAGACGGGCGACCAGCTCGGCCTCGTCGGCAACACCGGCCACTCCTACGGCTCCCACCTGCACCTGGAGGTGCATGTCAAGGGCGAGCCGCGCGACCCGGTGCCGTGGCTCATGGAGCGCGGAGTGGACATCAAGCTACAAGTCGAAGCGCACTACAGCGAGGTAGCCGCGCCCTGACGCTGCGCATCGCCCGTTGACCGCCCGGATCTGCCGATCCGGGCGGTTTTTCGTTCGCCACTGCCGACCAAAGTAAGCCGGGTCACATCCGCGATTGTGACGGGTGCCACCGCGTCGCATGATCACTTTTGCGAGCGAAAACCCTGGACGGGGACGGAACGGACGGCGGTGGCCGTCCCCGCCCCGGCGCGGTCCCGTCCCAGTACCCGTCACGCGGCGTGGCGACACCAGTATTTCGAGGTCAAGTGCCCCCTCGATCAGTGAAGGTCCGCCGTGCAGGAAGACATTCGGAACGAGAACACCCCCGACGCCTCCGCCCCGCGCCGGGGGCGGTTCGGCAGCCGCACCCGCGTGATCATCGCCGCGGCGGCCCTGGCCGGCCTCGGCCTCGGTGGGGCGGCCTTCGCGGCTACCGGGAACGACGAACCCTCCCTCCCGACCGCCGCCGTGCAGCCGCAGGCCCGCGCGGAGGCGGCCGACCGCGCCGACCGCTCCGTGCGTGAGACGACCGCCCCGGCCACGCCCTCGGCGAGCCCGACACCCAGCCCGACGAAGGCCAGCCCGTCGGCGAAGCCCAGCCCGAAGGCGGCCACCGCCAAGCCGAAGCCGACGAAGACCAGCAAGCCGAAGCCCAGTTGGGTCATCCCGATGAAGGGCGCCGCGATCACCTCCTGCTACGGCCCGCGCTGGGGCACCCAGCACGCCGGCATCGACTTCGCGCTGCCCGCCGGCACCCCGGTCCGCGCGGCCTTCGGCGGCACGGTCACCAAGGCCGGCGACGTCGGCGACGGGTACGGCATCTCCGTCTTCGTCGACCACGGCAACGGCTACCTGACCCACTACGCCCACCTGAGCACCACCAGGGTGGCGGTGGGCGAGAAGGTCGGGGCCGGGCAGACCATCGGCCTGGAGGGGTCCACCGGCGACTCCACCGGCCCGCACCTGCACTTCGAGGTGCACCAGGGCCAGATGTGGAACCAGATCGACCCGGCGCCGTTCCTGCGCGCCCGGGGCATCGACGTCGCCTGCTGACCCGTACCACCGGAAACGGCCCGGCCCGGCGTGCTGCCGGGCCGGGCCGTGCCGGGTCTCAGAGCTTGTCGATCGGGGCGTGCCGGAGCACCAGCCACATCGTCTGGTCGCCGAAGTCGATCTGCGCCCGGGCGCCCGGGCCGTGCCCCTCCACGGCCAGCACCCGGCCCAGGCCGTAGCGCTGGTGGTTGACCCGGTCGCCGGCGGACACCTTCGGCCCCTGCGGCAGCTCGCTCGCCGTGGTCAGCCGGCTGGCGTCGACCCCCAGCCGCTTCGCCAGCTGCGCCGCCTTGGGCGTGCCGCCGTTGAAGGCCCCGCGCCCGCCGGGCACGCGGTCCGCGCGACCACCGACGCCGCCGCCCCCGCCGGCCCACGAGGTGTACGACCCCTCGGTGCGCTCCCAGCGGACCAGCTCCGGCGGCAGCTCCTCCAGGAACCGCGACGGCGGGTTGTAGGCCGGCTGCCCCCACGCCGAGCGGGTGACCGCCCGGGAGAGGTAGAGGCGCTGGCGGGCCCGGGTGATGCCCACGTATGCCAGCCGGCGCTCCTCCTCCAGCTCCCGGCTGTCGCCCAGCGAGCGCAGGTGCGGGAATACGCCGTCCTCCAGGCCGGTCAGGAAGACCACCGGGAACTCCAGGCCCTTCGCGGTGTGCAGCGTCATCAGCGTGACCACGCCCTGGTGGTCCGGGTCGTCCGTCGGCACCTGGTCGGCGTCGGCGACCAGCGCGACCTGTTCCAGGAAGCCGGCCAGGGTCGCCCGCTCCCCCTCCTCGCCGACCGCCTCGATCCGCTCGGTGTACTCCCGGGCGACACTGACCAGTTCCTGGAGGTTGTCGACCCGCCCCGCGTCCTGCGGGTCGAGGCTCTCCTCCAGCTCGGTGAGGTAGCCCGAGCGGGTCAGCAGCGCCTCCAGCACCTCCTCCGGGCTGCCCGTCTCGGCCAGCTCGCGGGCGCCGTCGAGCAGGGCGACGAAGTCGGCGATGCCGTTGGCCGCCCGGGTGGAGATGCCGGGGGCGTCCTTGGCCCGCCGCAGCGCCGCCCCGAAGGAGATCCGGTCCCGGCTGGACAGCGCCTCCACGCACGCCTCGGCCCGGTCGCCGATGCCCCGGCGCGGCGTGTTGAGGACCCGGCGCAGGCTGACGGTGTCGTCGTCGTTGACCACCGCGCGCAGGTAGGCCAGCGCGTCGCGGACCTCCTTGCGCTCGTAGAAGCGCACCCCGCCGACCACCTTGTAGGGCAGGCCGACCCGGATGAACACCTCCTCGAAGACCCGGGACTGGGCGTTGGTGCGGTAGAAGACGGCCACGTCGCCGGGGCGAGTCTCGTCGGCGTCGACCAGCCGGTCGATCTCGCGGGCCACCCAGTCGGCCTCGGCGTGCTCCGTGTCGGCCACGTAGCCGACGATCGGCTCGCCGGCGCCCGCCTCGCTCCAGAGCCGCTTCGGCTTGCGGGAGGTGTTCCGGTCGATCACCGCGTTGGCCGCGTTGAGGATGGTCTGGGTGGAGCGGTAGTTCTGCTCCAGCAGGATCGTCCGGGCGTCACCGAAGTCGCGCTCGAACTCCAGGATGTTGCGGATCGTGGCGCCCCGGAACGCGTAGATCGACTGGTCGGCGTCACCGACCACGCAGAGCTCCGCCGGCTCGATCCCCTCCGTGCCGGAGACCAGCTCCTTGATCAGCACGTACTGGGCGTGGTTGGTGTCCTGGTATTCGTCCACCAGCACGTGCCGGAACCGCCGGCGGTAGCTCTCCGCGACGTGCGGGTGGGACTGGAGCAGGTGCACCGTCGTCATGATCAGGTCGTCGAAGTCCAGCGCGTGCGCCTCGCGCAGCCGCCGCTGGTAGAGCGTGTAGGCCTCCGCCAGCGCCCGCTCGTTGGGGCCCTTGGCGCGGCCCGCGAACTCCTCCGGGTCGACCAGCTCGTTCTTCAGGTTGGAGACCTGGGCGGCGAGCCCGCGCGCCGGGTAGCGCTTCGGGTCGAGGTCCAGCTCCCTGGCGACCATCTGCATCAGCCGGCGGGAGTCGTCCGCGTCGTAGATCGAGAAGGTCGACTTCAGCCCGGCGTGCTCGTGCTCGGCCCGCAGGATGCGCACGCACGCGGAGTGGAACGTCGACACCCACATCAGGCGGGCGCGGGGACCCACCAGGTGGGCCACCCGTTCCTTCATCTCCCCGGCGGCCTTGTTGGTGAAGGTGATCGCGATGATCTCGCCGGGGTGCACGCCCCGGGCGGCCAGCAGGTAGGCGATCCGGTGGGTGAGCACGCGGGTCTTGCCCGAGCCCGCGCCGGCCACGATCAGCAGCGGCGAACCGGCGTGGGTGACGGCGTCGCGCTGCGGCCCGTTCAGGCCCTCGACCAGGGCCTGGGGATCGAGGTGGACGGCCGCCGGCCTGGGCCGGTGCGGCGAGGTCGGGGCAGGCGCCGACGCGGGCGGGGACGCGGGGATGTCGAAGAGAGGATGCATCGCACGGCGAGTCTATGCCGCCGGGCGGACACTCCCCCCGCCGCGCGCGCCCCGGCTCGCCCGGGCCGTCGTCCGGGCCGGCCCCGCGTCGCCGCCGCACCCGGTCGAGACGAAGATGTCACCCTGTCGCGTCTGGTGTCGCCGTCCCTGATACAGAACGATGACGGTGAAAATCCGGCTCCTCCCCCGTACACGACTGGGAGAACGACCATGACTCAGCCGCGTTCGCGCGGTCGGGCGGTGCTGCGTCACCTCGCCGCGCCCACCCTCGCGTTGGCCGTCGTCGCCACGCTGTCCACCGCTTCCCGGCCCGCGCCGGCCCCCGCCGGCGACCAGGGGGCCGGCCTCACCCCCGTCTCGGTCTCCTACGCCGCCCCCACCGGCGGGGAGGTCAAGGGCAACTTCCTGAGCTACAACGACTTCCACGGCGCCATCGACCCGCCCGGCGGCAGCGGCGCGACGGTCAACGGCACCCCCGCCGGAGGCGTGGAGTACCTCGCCACCTGGCTGAAGAGGCTGCGCGCCGAGGCCGGGGCCGAGGGGCGGGTCACGACCACCGTCGGAGCCGGCGACCTGATCGGCGCCACCCCGCTCGTCAGCGCCGCCTTCCACGACGAGCCGACCATCGAGCTGATGGACGAGATCGGCCTGGACGTCAGCTCCGTCGGCAACCACGAGTTCGACGAGGGCGTCGACGAGCTGATCCGGATCGACAAGGGTGGCTGCCACCCGGTCGACGGCTGCCAGGACGGGGACGGTTTCGCCGGCGCAAAGTTCACCTACCTGGCCGCCAACACCATCAGCAGGAAGACCGGCCTGCCGATCCTGCCCCCGGTCGACGTGCGGTTCGTCGGCGGCGTGCCGGTCGGCTTCGTCGGCGTGACGCTGGAGGGCACCCCGGGCATCGTCAACCCGGCGGGCATCGCCTCGGTGAGGTTCACCGACGAGGTGGCGACCGCCAACAAGTGGGGCGGCCTGCTCAAGCTCTTCGGCGTCAAGGCGATGGTGCTGCTGGTGCACGAGGGCGGCGCACAGTCGCCGCCGCCGGCCACCCCCGGCGTCTCGGACTGCGCCAACTTCTCCGGCCCGATCGTGGACATCGTCCGCGGCCTGCGGCCGGAGTTCGGGCTGGTCGTCTCCGGCCACACCCACCGCTTCTACTCCTGCTCCCTGCCGAACTCCTCGGGCGCCCCCAGCGTGGTCACCAGCGCCGGCAACAACGGCCAGCTGATCACGGACGTGGACTACTCGCTGGACCGGCGCACCGGCCGGTTCACCGGGATCACCGCCCGCAACGTCGTCGTCGAGAACGGCGTCCGCAACCCGGACGGCACCTGGCAGCAGAGCGCCCCGGGCACGTACGTGCGCAACCCCGACCTGGTGGACCCGGGTGCCAAGGTCCTCGCCGACAAGTACCGCGCGGCCGTCGCGCCCATCGCCAACCGGGTGGTGGGCCGGATCTCGGCCGACATCGTCCGCGACGCCCGTCCCAGCGGGGAGAGCCCGCTGGGTGACGTCATCGCCGACGCGCAGCTCGCGTACACCCGGTCGAACGGGGCGCAGATCGCGCTGATGAACCCGGGCGGCATCCGGGCGTCCCTGTCGTACGCGGCCTCGGCCGGGGGCGAGGCGCCGGGCGAGGTCACCTACGGCGAGGCGTTCACCGTGCAGCCGTTCAACAACCTGGTGGTCACCCAGACCCTCACCGGCGCGCAGCTGCGCAACGTGCTGGAGCAGCAGTTCGTGGGCTTCAACGGGCAGACCACCCAGCGCATCCTCCAGGTCTCGGCCGGGCTGACCTACTCCTACGACAGCACCGCCCCGGCAGGCTCGCGGGTGAGCGCCCTGGCGTTCGACGGCGCGCCGGTCGACCCGGCGGCCAGCTACCGCGTCACCACGAACGACTTCCTGGCCAACGGCGGGGACGGCTTCACCGAGTTGCAGGCCGGCACCGACCGGGCGACCGCCCCCGGCTTCGACGTCGACGCGCTCATCGCGCACCTGGGCGCCGGCGCTCCGGTCGCCCCCGGACCCGCCGACCGCATCACCCGCCTCGGCTGAGGCGAGGGCGGTCCCGGCGTCGCGACGGCGCCGGGGCCGCCCCTGCCGGCACGGGTTGCGCCGAATCCTTGCGCGGGCCGGCCGGAGGTCGGCATACTCGACGACATGTTCGGTCAGCGCTTCTACTTTTACTACGGCACCGGGAGTCCGGCAGCCGTAGGTCGCGCCTGATCAACCAGACCTACGAGAAAGCCCCGGGCTCCTGGAGCCCGGGGCTTTTTCCGTCCCGGGATCCGGGCACCGGGCACCTGACGGCAAGGGGTACCCGATGATGACAGACGTGGTGGAGTCCAACGGCAGCCTGACGCGACCCGAGGCGGGCCGGCCCGGCGCCGGCGCCTCCCAGCCCCCCGTCGACGCGCCGGGAGGCGCCGACGACGCCAGGCCGGAGGCGCGCACCGGCACCCCGGAGCCGACCGCGGCCGCCCGGATCGTCGAGATCCGGGAGCGGATCGACGAGATCGACCGGGCGCTGATCGAGCTGTGGCAGGAGCGGGCCCGGCTCTCCCAGGAGGTCGGGGTGACCCGGATGGCCTCCGGCGGCACCCGGCTGGTGCTGTCCCGGGAACGGGAGATCCTGGAGCGCTTCCGGGCCGCCCTCGGCGCCGACGGCACGCAGCTCGCGCTGCTGCTGCTGCGCGCCGGCCGCGGCCCCCTGTGAGGCGTACGCCGGCAACGGCCCGCCGTGCCCTTTCCTCCGGCGCCGGGGACGGCCGCCCACGCTCCCTCCGGGGCCGGGCGGGCCGCCCGGCCCCGGAAACGACGGAGCCGCCTGCCGTCGTCGCGATGACGTCGGCAGGCGGCTCCGTGCGGGTCACGCCTCGTGCGTGTGCACGATCTCGCGCTTCTCCGCGAAGTGGCAGGCGCTCGGGTGGTCCGAGCCCGGGCGGATCTCCAGCAACGGGACCTGCTCGGCGCAGACGTCCTGCGCCTTCCAGCAGCGGGTCCGGAACCGGCAGCCCGACGGCGGGCTCACCGGCGACGGCACGTCACCGGTCAGGCGGATGATCGCCTTGTTCTCCCGCACGGTCGGGTCCGGCACCGGCACGGCCGAGAGCAGCGCCTGGGTGTACGGGTGGGTCGGCCGCTCGTAGATCTCGTCCTCGGTGCCGATCTCCGCGATCTTGCCGAGGTACATGACCGCGACGCGGTCCGACAGGTGCCGGACCACCGACAGGTCGTGCGCGATGAACACGTACGACAGGCCGAGCTCGTTCTGGAGCTTCTCCAGCAGGTTCATCACCTGCGCCTGGATCGACACGTCCAGGGCGGAGACCGGCTCGTCGCAGACGATGATCTCGGGCCGCAGGGCGAGCGCGCGGGCGATGCCGATGCGCTGCCGCTGACCGCCGGAGAACTGGTGCGGGTACCGGTTGATGTGCTCCGGGTTCAGGCCCACCAGGTCGAGGAGCTCCTTGACCTTGTCCCGGCGGCTGGCCTTCGGCGCCACCTCCGGGTGGATCTCGAACGGCTCGCCGATCAGGTCGCCGACCGTCATCCGCGGGTTCAGCGAGGTGTACGGGTCCTGCATCACCAGCTGGATCTGCCGGCGCAGTCGACGCAGCGCCGGGCCGGAGAGCTTGGAGATGTCCTGGCCCTTGTAGAGGACGCTGCCGCCGGTCGGCTTCTCCAGGTTCATCAGCACCCGGGCCAGCGTCGACTTGCCGCAGCCCGACTCACCGACCACACCCAGGGTCTCGCCGGCCTTGAGCTCGAAGGAGACCCCGTCGACCGCCCGGACGTGACCGATGGTCTTCTTGAACACCACGCCCCGGGTCACGGGATAGTGCTTGACCAGGTCACGGACCTCGAGGATGTTCTCAGTCACGGTTCACCAGCTCCTCGGCGAAGTGGCAGGCGCTGGCCCGGCCGGCGCCCACCTGCAGCAGCGGCGGGACCTTCTCCCGGCAGACCGGCTGCGCCATGGGGCAGCGCGGGTTGAACGGGCAGCCCGGCGGGATGTTCATGAGGTTCGGCGGGAGACCCTTGATCGTCCGGAGCTGCTGCCCCTTCTCGTCGAGCCGCGGGATCGAGTTGATCAGGCCGATCGTGTACGGGTGCGCCGGCTTGGCGTACAGGTCGTAGACGTTGGCTTCCTCGACGATCCGGCCCGCGTACATGACCGCGATCCGGTCCGCGACGTCGGCGACCACGCCGAGGTCGTGGGTGATCAGGATCAGGCCCATCTGCCGCTCGCGCTGGAGCTCGGCGAGCAGGTCCATGATCTGCGCCTGCACCGTCACGTCGAGCGCGGTGGTCGGCTCGTCCGCGATCAGCACCTCCGGGTCCAGGGCGAGCGACATCGCGATCATCGCGCGCTGCCGCATGCCGCCCGAGAACTGGTGCGGGTAGCTGCTGAACCGGCCCTTGGCGTTGGGGATCTTGACCTGGTCGAGCATCTCGATCGCGCGCTTCTTGGCGTCCGCACGGCTCATGCCGCGCCGCACCCGGAACTGCTCAGCGATCTGGAACCCGACGGTGAAGACCGGGTTCAGGGCCGAGAGCGCGTCCTGGAAGATCATCGCGATGCCCTCGCCGCGGATGCGGCGCCGTTCCTCGAAGGACATGCCGAGCATGTCCTTGCCGTGGAAGCGGACCTGACCGCCAGTGACGAAACCGGGCGGCGTGTCGAGGATGCCCATGATGGTCTGCGCGGTGACGCTCTTACCCGAGCCGGACTCGCCGAGCACGGCGAGGGTCTCCCCCGCGTCGACGTGGTACGTGACCCCGTTGATGACCTTGGCGATGCCGTCCCGGGTGCGGAACTCGACCCGCAGGTCTTCGACCTCGAGCAGCCTGCCCGAGGGGCGGCCGGACGCACCGGCCGCGGACTGCTCGGACACGAGAATGTCGGACAACTGAATCTCCCCTAGCGGAGTTTCGGATCGAGGGCCTCGCGGACCGCCTCACCGAGCATGACGAAGCTCAGCACCGCGGTGACGAGGAACCCGGCGGGGACGAAGAGCAGGACCGGCGAGACGCGGATGAAGTTCTGCGACTCACTGATCATGATGCCCCAGGAGACCACCGGGCTCTTCAGGCCGACACCCAGGAAGGACAGCGTCGCCTCGGCGCCGATGTACGAGCCGACCAGGATCGTCCCGTAGACCAGCAGCGGCGCGAGGCAGTTCGGCAGCAGGTGCTTGAGGATGATCCGGCCGGTACCGGCGCCCAGCGCGCGGGCGGCGATGATGTAGTCCGCATCCCTGGTGGCCAGCACCGAGGAGCGCATCAGCCGCATCACGACCGGCCAGCCCAGCACGATCAGCGACATGCTCACCAGGGCCATGATCTCTGCCTTGCTGTTGCTCGTACCCGACCCGTTGAAGGTGGTCAGGATGACGATCGCACCCAGCACGAACGGCAGCCCGAAGAAGACGTCGGCGATACGGGAGAGCAGCGCGTCCACCCAGCCGCCCCGGTAGCCCGCGATGATCCCCATGGCACCACCGAAGAGCAGCACGCCGAGCACGGACAGCAGGGAGACCACGATGGACGCGCGGGCGCCGTAGATCACCCGGGCGAAGACGTCGCGGCCCTGGAAGTCGTAGCCGAACCAGGCCTCCGACGACGGGCCGACGAGGCTGTTCTGCAGGTTGCCGTTCTCCGGGTCGCCGGAGGTGAACAGCGAGGGGAACGCCGTCATCAGCAGGAAGACGAGGATGAACGCCGCGGAGATCCAGAACAGCGGCTTACGACGCAGGTCGCGCCAGGCGTCGCCGAGCAGGCCGCGCGGCTTCTCCTTGCGGGCGTTCTCCGGCAACCCCGCGTTGGACGGCGCGCCGAGTTCGTTCGGCGCCTCCGCTGGCGGGGTGCTGACGATCGAGGCGGCACTCGGGTCACTCATGCCCGCACCTCGCTCCGCTCGGCGCGGGCACGGGTGCCCGCGGACGCTGCAATGATGATTCGTTCGCTGCGCTCACTCATAGCGGATCCTCGGGTCCAGGGCGGCGTAGAGCAGGTCGACCAGCAGGTTCATCAGCAGGTAGACGAGCACCAGGACCACCACGATGGAGACAACGGTAGCGCTCTCCTTGGTGACGATCGCGCGGAAGACCTGTCGGCCGATCCCGTTGATCTGGAAGATGCCCTCGGTGACGATCGCGCCGCCCATCAGGGCGCCGAGGTCGGTGCCGAGCAGGGTCACCACCGGGATGAGCGAGTTGCGCAGCAGGTGCACCCCGACCACCCGACGCATCGGCAGGCCCTTGGCGATGGCCGTGCGGACGTAGTCGGCGCGCCGGTTCTCCGCGATGCTGGTGCGGGCCACCCGGGCGATGTACGCCATCGAGCCGCTGCCCAACACCAGGCCGGGAACGATCAACTCGGAGAGCCGCATCTCGCTGGAGACCGTCGGCTTGATGATGCCCCACTGCACACCGAGCACCCACTGCAGCACGAAGCCGATCACGAAGATCGGCAGGGCGATCAGGAACAGGGTGGACACCAGGACGAGGTTGTCCAGGAAGCCGTTGCGCCGCAGACCGGTCAGCACGCCGGCGGTGAGGCCGATGACCGCCTCGATGGTCAGGGCCACCAGGGCGAGCTTCAGGGTGTTCGGGTACGAGGTGGCGATGATGTCGCCGATCTCGCGGCCGCCGAACGTCTGACCGAAGTCGCCCTGGAACAGGTTCTGCATGTAGCTGCCGTACTGCACCCAGATCGACTGATCGAGCTTGAACTTATCGGTCATCATGGCGACGTAGCTTTCCGGGCACGGACGCTCGCCGCACTTGCCGGCAAAGGGGTCACCCGGTACCGACCACACGAGCCAATAGATCAAGAAGGTCGTGCCGATGAAGACGGGGATTAGTTGGAGCAGCCGTCTCAACAGATAACGGCCCATGGGTGGTCCTCCAAGACAGGGGGCGCGTCGGACGGCCGACACGGAGGGTGACAGACGCGGCGGGAAGTTGAGGTGACAGCTCCCCGCGTAACGGCCCGGGTCGGGCTCACCGGTAGGTGAGCCCGACCCAGGGTCAGACCGTTTGTCGGATCAGAGCTCGACCGAGCTGAGGTCGAGTTCGCCGACGTTGGTCAGCTCCAGCTTCTTGATCTTCTCCGAGTGGCCGGACTGCTGGCCGTAGAAGTAGATCGGAATGGTCGGAACGTCCTGGTCGACCAGCTCCAGCACCTTCGCGAACTGCTCGTGCGAGGCAGCGAGGCTCGGGGCGCCACTGGCCTGCTTGGCCAGCTCGTCCACCTGCTTGTTGGAGTAGAGACCGTCGTTCGACGAGCCACCCGTGACGTAGAGCGGGTTCACCCAGTTCTCGATGTCCGGGTAGTCCTGCTGCCACGCAGCACGGTACAGACCGGTCATCTTGCGCTCGTTGATCGACTTCCGGAGCACCGCGAAGGTCGGGATGCCCTCGGCCCGCGCGTTGATGTTGAGGTTGGTCTTGATCTGCTGGGCAACGGCCTCCATCCAGTCCTTGTGGCTGGAGTCGGCGTTGTAGAACAGCACCATCTCACCCGTGAAGCCGCCAGCCTCCTGGAGGAGCTTCTTGGCCTCGTCCGGGTTGAACTGGCAGGCGGTGCAGTTGCCCGACTTGGCGCCCGGGGTGAGCGGGTTCGCCCAGCTGTCGGCCGGCTTACGGGTACCGAAGAAGATCTTCTCGGAGATCTCCTGCCGGTTGATCGACAGGGACACGGCCCGACGCAGCTTCGGGTTCTGGAAGCGCTTGTCGTAGAACGGGAAGGCGATGAACGCCGTCGAGGGCGTGGTGGTGGAGATCGCCCGCTCGCCCAGGTCCTGCTTCCACTTGTCGCCGGCGAGGGCGGACGTGGGGATCGTCTCCATGAAGTCCAGGTTGCCCGCGAGCAGGTCGTTGTACGACGCGTTCTCGTCCTGGTAGAGCTTGACCGTGACGTCCTTGATCTTCATCTTGTCGCGCAGGTTGTAGTCGTCGAAGCGCGTCAGCTTGATCTGGACGTCGTCTTCCCACGACACGAACTTCACCGGCCCGTTGGCGATCGGCTTCTTGCCGAACTCCTCGGCGCTCTGGGTGAAGAACACGTCCGGCAGCGGCATGAAGGCGCTGTAGCCGAGCTTCGTCGGGAAGACGGCGGTCGGCGCGCCCAGCGTGACCTCGAAGGTCCAGTCGTCGATGACCTTGAGGCCGGACATCTCCTTGACCGTGGGCGTGGGGGCCTTCTTCGGGCCCTCGGCGTCCGGGTCCTCGGTGTGCACGTCCGAGTAGCCCTGGATGTCGGCGAAGAAGCTACCGTTCTGCGCGCCGTTCGGCGAGTAGGCGGCCCAGTTCCAGGCGTCGACGAAGTTCTTCGCCTTCACCTCGGTGCCGTCGTGGAACTTGGTGTTCTTCTTGATCTTGATCGTGAAGACCTTGGAGTCGGTCGTGTCGATCGACTCGGCCAGCGCGTTACGCGGCGCGCTGCCATCGTTCGGGTACTCGATCAGACCGGTCCAGAGCCAGTCGATGACCTTGCCACCGCCGGTCTCCGTGGTGTTCGACGGGACCAGCGGGTTCTCCGGCTGAACGCCGTGGATGGTGATCGCACCATCCTTGCTCGCGCCGGCGTCGCCGCCGTCGCTGTCACTGCTCGAACAGCCGGACGCGACGAGCGCGAATGCCGCGCCCAGCGCGACCGCGCTGCTTGCCCGCTTCGAGACTCTCATTCCGAGGGGCCTCCTCTTTCTAGCCTGGTTCCGTCGTGGGTTTCACGCACGTAGGGGGTGACACGTCCGGCGACCCGCATCGCGGGAAGCCGGTTTCACCGCAGTGAATCTGGGACAAGATGTTGTACCGATCCGCCGGGCCACCTCGCCCTTCGCGCTCGACACCGCGCACACGAGACCACCACGGAGCGCCGTCAACAGGCGGGGCCCATGGTCGTCAGGCCGTACGGAGTGCCTCACATGAGGGGTGAGGTGCTGCCACTGTGACACCCACCGGCCCGTTCCGTGAAGGTGCCGTTATCAAGCCGTTAGTTGGTCGCCACGTTGCCGATACCCGAAAAAAGATCATGATGTACGCCGGTCGTACCGCTCTGAGCAGGAAAGACACGGTTCGGCGGTGGTACCGGGCCCGGTGTGGGCCCGCCGGCTGTGAGCTTCCCCGCGTCCGCTCCGGCGCTTCCGGACGTCATCCGGGCGTTGGCCGTTTTTGCCCATCCGGACGATGTCGGCTTCGGCTGTGCGGGCACTATCGGCACCTGGGTGGACGAGGGGTCGACGTCGTTGCACCCGCTCGACGGAGCCGCGAACGGCCCCGGCCCCGGCACCGCGCGGGGCGGTACCGGGGCCGGGGCCGAGCCGTCAGGCGGCGTCGATCAGGCCGTGAAGCGCAGCTTGCGACGGCGGAACAGCAGCACCGCGACCGCGCCGGCGGCCAGCAGCGCCACGCCGGCGGCGATGGAGGCGGCGATCGGGGAGCCGGTCAGCGGCAGGTCGCCGCCGCTGCTCGCGGGCGACGTCGACGGGGCCGGGCTGTCGACCGGGGCGGTCGGCGACGGCGACTCCGCCGGGGCGCTGGGCGACGGCGACTCCGCCGGGGCGCTCGGCGACGGGGACTCGGTCGGGGCGGCGGCGAACGCGGCCTCGGCCTTGGCGGTCACGGTCGCGCCGGTGCTGCCACCGAGGATCAGCTTCTGCGCGGCGCGCTCGCCGGTGAAGAGGAAGACTCGGCCGAAGGAGACCGAGTCCTGGGCGGAAACGGTCACCTTCACCTCGCTGGCGCCGTCCGCGGTGAGCCAGAACTGCCCGCCGTTGGTGGTCGTGGTGACCGGCTTGCCCTCGGCGTCGACCGCCGAGCCGCCGTCGACCGCGACGGTGATCTCGCCCGCCGGGCCCTTGACGGTGAAGGGGCCGGCCTTCTCGCCGACGGCGGCCTTCGAGCTCGCCGGGTCGACGCTCAGCTCGGCCTTCGGCTCGGGCTGGTCGGTGGCGTTGGCGACCAGGTAGTCGTGGACCTTCTTGACCACGTCGTACTGCTCCTTGGCGAGCAGCTTCGGGTTGTCGACCCAGTCGCCCAGCTTGACGCCGTCGCTGAAGTTCCAGATGGCGGTCTGGGTGCCGAAGTAGAGCAGCTTGTCGGCCTCGTCCTTCGCCGGTGCGGCGGCCAGCAGCTTGGCGGAGTCGGCGTTCGGGTAGCCGTGTGTCAGCACCCACTGCACCTTGCCGAGGTTCTTCACCTGGGACTCGTCCCAGGTGCCCTCCTTGTACTCGCCGTCGATCGCCACGTTGGTGTGGTAGTCGATGCAGAAGGCGGGGACGAGCTTCCCGTCGATCTTGAGCGCCAGCGCACCGGTGCTCTTCGGCTGCCCGTTGAGCATGAGCGTGACGTTGCTGCCCTCGACCAGGGAAAGGATATGGATCAGACGAGTCGGCGGTCGGCCGCCCAGCGGGACAACTCGTACCTGTTGGACATCTGGAGCTTGCGAAGCACGTTCGACACGTGCGTCTCCACCGTCTTGATGGAGATGTAGAGCTCCTTGGCGATCTCCTTGTAGGCGTACCCCCGGGCGAGCAGCCGCAGGACCTCGCGCTCGCGGTTGGTGAGCTGGTCCAGCTCGGGGTCCGCCACCGGGGCGTCGGGACGGGCGGCGAACGCGTCCAGCACGAACCCCGCCAGCCGGGGGCTGAACACGGCGTCGCCGTCGGCCACCCGGCGGACCGCCGCGGCCAGCTCCTCCGGGGAGATCGTCTTCGTGACGTAGCCCCGCGCACCCGCCCGGATCAGCCCGATCACGTCCTCCGCCGCGTCCGAGACGCTCAGCGCCAGGAACTTCACCTGCGGGTGGGTACGCCGCATCGCCTCCAGCACCGCCCGGCCGCCGCCGTCGGGCATGTGCACGTCGAGCAGCACCACGTCGGGCAGCGTGGCGGCGATCCGGGTGACCGCCTCGCCGACGGTGCTCGCCTCGCCCACCACCTCGACGTGCGCGCCCAGCTCGGCGCGGACCCCCGCGCGGAACATGGCGTGGTCGTCGACGAGGAAGACCCGCAGCCGCTCGGTGCGGGCCGCCGCCCCCTCGACCGGTTCCATCGACTGCTCGGTCATCACTTGTCCCTTTCCGCCGTTGCCGGGTCCCGGGTGATCGGCAGGATCAACCGGACCTCGGTCCCTTCCCCCGGCCCGGAGCGGATCTCCGCCCGGCCGCCGTGCCGCTTCATCCGCCCGATGATCGAACCCCGGACCCCGTGCCGGTGATCCTCCACCGTATCCGGGTCGAAGCCCTTCCCCCGGTCCCGGACGAAGGCGCTGACCTGATCGGGCTCGACCTCGGCGTAGAGCGAGACCGTCTGCACCCCGGCGTGCCGGGCGGCGTTCACCAGCGCCTCGCGCGTGGCCGCCACCAGCGCGCCGACCCGCTCGTCGGTCTCCCGGTCGCCGACCACCACCGCCTCCACCGTGATCGCGAACGTGTCCTCGACCTCGGCGGCGGCCTGCTCCAGGGCGGCGGCGAACCGCTCGGTGGGCGAGCTGGTGGGCTTGTAGAGCCAGTTGCGCAGGGAACGTTCCTGCCCCCGGGCGAGCCGCTGGACGGTCTTCACGTCGCTCGCGTTGCGCTGGATCAGGGCCAGGGTGTGCAGCACCTGGTCGTGCACCATGGCGGCGAGCTCGGCCCGTTCCTGCTCCCGGATGCGCCCCTCGCGCTCCGAGCGGAGCTGGTTGTACGTCCGCCACAGCACCGGCGCGGCCACCACGCCGACCCCGGCGAGCCCGACCAGGGCGAAGATCACGCCGTTGAGCACGGCGTCGAAGTTCTGCGCCGGGGAGTAGACCGCGGCGACGCCGATGATGCCGACCGCGACCAGTACCCCGCCGCCGATGAACCGGAGCACGAAGGCCCGCCGGTCGCTCTCCTCCACCACCGCGCCCAGCCAGGGCACCGGCATGGTGTCGCCCCACTGCCGCCGCCGCTCCGGGGCCGACTGGTGCCAGATCACCCCGGCGCCGACCGCGATGATCGCGACCAGCCAACCGGCGGTGCCGGCCGCCCCGACCGAGTCGAAGACCATCACCTGCACCAGCAGCACGCCGAGGCCGATCGCCACGAACGGCAGCAGCTGGGCGACGTCCCTGCGGGCCGGTACGGCGGTGTCACCCGGGCGCAGCGGCACGACCGCCCAGAAGGCCGCGTAGAGCAGCAGGCCGAGCCCGCTCAGCCCGAGCAGCACCATGAAGGCGACCCGTACCCGCAGCACCGAGATGCCGAGGTGGTCGGCGATGCCGGCGGCCACCCCCGCGGCCATCCGGTGCTCGGGGGCGCGGTAGAGGCGGGGTGGCTGTGTCACGGCGCTGATCGGAGACTCCCTGGTCACGGCGGGCACGAAAGCGGGCGACGGCCCGTTGCCGGCGTCGGATCGATCGTCACACGGCGCGCCACCGCCCGACCACGGGGACGCCCCCGACATTCGGGCCGTCGGGATCTCAGGGTGGGGTCAGGGTCGGGTCCTGAGGTCGTCCGGCGGGTCCGGGCAGCAGGATCGAGACATGACCGAGGAAGCTGCCCAGTCCGCCGGCCCCGGGGCGGCACAGCCGGGTGGAGCACCCCCCACCGCGACACCGCCGGGCGGGCCCGCGCCCACCGACTCCGGAACGCCGCCGCCGGTGGCCGCCCCGACCGCCGCAGACGCGGGTCGGACGCCCCCGCCCGGCGCCGGACCGGGCCCCGGACCGCAGCCGTCGTTCGGCGGCGCCGGCTTCACCTCGCGGTACGGGCTGGTGCGCCCCCGCGACGGTCGCTACCTGGCCGGCGTCTGCGCGGCGATCGGCCGGGCCACCAACACCGACCCGGTCCTCTGGCGGGTGCTGCTGGCGGTGCTCGGCTTCTTCGGCGGCATCGGCATCCTGGTCTACGTCACCGCCTGGCTGATCATCCCGGGCGAGGGGGACAGCGCCTCCCCCGTCGAGTCCATGCTGGGCCGGGGGCGGTCCAGCATGTCCCCGGTCACCGTGATCGTGCTGAGCATCCTGGTCGCGATCAGTTTCGGCTACATCGTCACGGACGCGTTCCGGGCGGTACTGCTCGGCGCCACGATCCTGATCGGCGGCGCGCTGCTGCTGAACCGCGACCACAGGAGCGCCCAGGGCGCGCCGGTCGGCCCCGTCCCGCCCGTACCGCCCACCGCCCCGCCCGGGCCGGTGCCCCCGGTCGGCCATCCCGCCCCGTTCGCGTACGCGGTCCCGCCGACCGTGGCCGTGGCTCCCGCGGCGGGTCCGGTCCCGACCCCGCCGGCGACCGGCGCCCCGGTCACCTGGGGTGCCCCGGTGCCCGGCCGGCCGGCCGAACCGACCGCCGAACTGCCCGCCTGGCCGCCCGTCGCCCCGGTGCCGCCCGCCCGCCCCTCGACGGGTACGCCGACCGTCGGCTGGCCGCCGGCCCCGCCCACCTCGGGCTGGCCCGCCGCGACCTCGGGCGCACCGGGGCCGGGTCACCCGCCGTCCCCGCCCCTGCCCCCGGGCTACCGGCCCCCGTTCGCCCCGCACGGCCCGTACGCCGCGCAGACCGCCGTGCCGCCGAGGCCGCCGAAGCCGCCGGTGAAGCCGCCGAAGCGACCACGCGAGCGCTCCCCGCTCGGCGCGGTGACGTTCTCGCTGATCTTCCTCGCCCTGGGCGTGGTGGCCGTCGTCGACCTGCTGGACGTCTTCGACGTGGGGGCGTCGGCGTACTTCGCGGCCACGCTGGCCACCATCGGGCTCGGCCTGCTGGTCGGCACCTGGTTCGGGCGGGCCCGGTGGCTGATCGCGCTCGGCGTGGTGGCCGCCGCCGCGCTCGGGGTGGCCACCGTGGCCGAGTCCTACGACCGGATCCGGGGCGTCGACGGCAACGTCACCTGGGCGCCCACCGACCACCGCGATCTCGCCCTGCGGTACGAGAACAGCTTCGGCGACACGGTCCTGGACCTGCGCGCGGTCGACTTCGACAAGAAGAACACCGAGATCACCGTCTCCGTCAACTTCGGCGAGTGCACGGTGGTGGTGCCGCCGAACGTCGACGTCACCACGGTGGCCGACGTCAACGCCGGCGACGCGGTCGTCTTCGGCAAGCGTTCCGGCGGGCTCGCCGGCGAGCTGCGGGAGGCGGCCGACCTGGGTCCGGACGGCCCCGGCGGCGGCACGCTGCGCCTCTACATCCACGTCAACGCCGGCAACCTGGAGGTGACCCGGTGAAGGCCCACCGCACCGACATCGTGTCGTTCGCCTTCGGGCTGATCTTCCTCGGCCTCGCCGCCTGGTGGCTGCTCGCCCAGCTGCTCGGGCTCGCCCTCCCGCCGGTCGGCTGGTTCCTGGCCGGCGCGCTGATCCTGATCGGCCTGCTGGGCCTGGTGGGCGCGCTCCGCTCCGGGCGGTCCGCCGGCGCGGCCAAGCCCGCTGCCGCCGCCGACACCGCCGACACCGACCGGGACGAGCCCGTCTCCACCCCGCCGGCTGCGGAACCGGCGAACCGGGCGACGGACCGACAGGCCGCCGAGGTCGACCCGACCCGTTGGGACCTCGACCGGCCCGCGCCGGCCGACGAGCCGACGGCGTGGGGCGGCCGGCGGTCAGACTGGGGCGAACGCTCCGACTGGGGCGGGCGCTCCGAGTGGGACGTGTCCGCGCCGACGACCGGCGGACCGACGCCGGGCGGACCGACGACCGACGCGCCGACGCCGGGCGGGCCCACGCCGGGCGGACCGACGGGCGGGTTCACGCCGGGCGGGCCCACGGCCGGCCTGCGGGCCGGGGGCGAGGCCGACGAGTGGCCGACGCAGGCCGTCACCGACGTCCGGCCCGAGGCGGTCGAGAACCGCGCCGCCGACGAGGACGCCCTGCCCCGGCGGACCGACGGGCCGTTGGCCGACGAGGAGCGCCCGCGCGGCTGACCACAGCGGTGCGGCCGGCGTCGGCGGCGGCCTATGCTGGCCGTGGAGAACTCGCCTCCGCCGGCCGGCCCGCGCCGACCTGGCCGCCGCGCCGGCCGGACCGCGCCGCCGTGGCGGTCCCGCCGCGATTCCCGTCTCTACCCCGTCAGGAGTCCGTCCGACATGACGCAGTCCCCCGCCGTGCGCACCTCCGGCCGCTCCGGTCCGGTCCGCATCGGCGAGCGAGCCGCCCGTACCCTCGTCTCCGAGCTTGCCCGGATCAACGACCCGAAGGCCGCGCTGCTGGTCGGCGCGACGCCGGAGTCCGCGGTGCTGGCCGCGGCGATCGACGCGCTGCTGCCCGGCGACACCCTCACCCTGGTGCCCGCCGGGTCGACCTCCTCGGCGGCCCTCCGGGAGCACGTCACCGCCCAAGGGCGTTGGGTGGCCGACCGGGTCCGCGTCGTCGACACCCTGGCCGAGGCCGAGCCCGCCGCGGTCGTCGTCGCCGGGGAGCCGCTCACCGGCACGGCCGACGAGACCCGCGCCGCCGTCGAGGGCCTGACGAAGTACCTCGCCGACGGCGCGGTGTTGAGCGTCGCCACGACCGCCACGCCGGGGCGTACCGCGGGCGCGGCCACCGAGCTGGACCGGCAGGGCGCGCTGTACGGCGTCGGCGTCGACCTGGTGCTGCGCAACACGCCGCCGCTGCGGGTGTACCGGCTCCGCTACACCCCGGCCGACGCCGCGTCGGCGGCCCGGCTGGCCCCGGCGCACCGCCCGTCCAGCGTCCCGCTGACCCGCGGCATGCACATCGACTCCAACGGGGTGGCCGCGGCCGGCATCGCGCTGGGCCTGGCCGCGGTGGCCCGGGCGACCCGGCCGAAGTCGAAGCTCTGGCTGCTCCCGGCCCTGGCCGCCGCGCCGGTGGCCGCCTTCTTCCGGGACCCGAACCGCGACGTGCCGGAGGACCCGTCGGCGGTGGTCGCCTCGGCCGACGGCCGGGTGCTCTCCGTGCAGCGGCTGCACGACGAGCGCTTCGGCGAGGGCGAGTGGCTGCGGATCGCGGTCTTCCTGTCGGTGCTGGACGTGCACGTCAACCGGGCTCCGGTGGCCGGCAAGGTGGTCGACTACTTCGTCGCCGACGGTGGCTTCGCCAACGCGATGAAGCCGGCGGCGGAGCACAACGTGGCGGCGTACACGGTGCTGGACACCGCGCACGGCACGGTGGTCGTGGCGCAGCGCACCGGCCTGATCGCCCGGCGGATCGTGCAGCGGGCGCCGATCGGCGCGCTGCTGGCCCGGGGTGAGCGCTTCGGCCTGATCCGGTTCGGCTCGCGCACCGACGTCTACCTGCCGGCCGACGCGGCGGAGCCGCTGGTCGGCCCCGGGGACAAGGTGGTCGGGGGCTCGACCGTCATCGCCCGCTGGCGCTGAAGGACGACACGAAGAAGGGGCGCCGCGGATCGCGGCGCCCCTTCTCGCGTACGTGCCTCAGGCGGTGCGGCGCTGACGCAGCCAGAGCACCGGGCCGCTGACCAGGTAACCGACCACGATCAGGGCGAAGGTGAGCCGGATGTCGATCAGCGCGCCGATCACCGGGGCCAGCCACAGCCACGGCGGAAGCTTCACCAGCCGCGCGAGCTTCGCGTAGGGGAAGCTGGAGACCATGGCGAAGGCGAGCAGTGCCACGCCGGCGACCAGGACGATGCCCGGCACGGGCAGCCCGATGGCGACGGTCAGGGCGAGCACGGCGGCCGCCATGGTGGTGGGCACGCCGCAGAAGAACCTGCCGTCCTTCGGCGAGACGTTGAACCGGGCGAGCCGGATCGCCGCGCACGCCGCCACGAGGGCGCAGGCCACCGCGGCGGCCGGTGTGGAGACCGAGCCGGCCAGCGAGGCGTAGACCACCACCGGGGCGGCGAGGCCGAACGAGCACATGTCGGCCAGCGAGTCCATCTGCGCGCCGAACGGGCTGGCCACGCCGAACTTGCGGGCGAGCGCGCCGTCGAGGCCGTCGAAGACGACGCAGGCGATCAGGCAGAGCGCGGCGACACGCACCTCGCCCTGCATGGCCAGGAAGATGGCCAGCATGCCGAGCATCAGGCTGCTGAGCGTGCAGGCGTTGACCACCGCGAACTTCATCCGGCGGGCGAGTGTGCGCTCGCCGGGAAGCAGCGGGATCGACATCGCCGGCTCGTCGACCGGTGTCGTGGGGCCGAGGGCGGGGCTGACCGGGACGATCGAGGCGACCTCGGCGCGCTCGACCCGGGGCAGCCCGTAGCGGCGGCGCGGCCGGTCGGCGTAGCGGTGCTCGGGCATCGAAAGGTCGCTGCCTCCGTGCAGGTCACCGTCGCGGCGCCCCACCCGGACCAGCAGCACCTGCCGGGCGAGCGAACTGCTGCGGCGCAACGGGCCCGCCCAGCGACGCCCTGCGGGACGCGGACTGTCAGTGGTACGACGCCGGCGCCATGGGGCTCTCGGCACGTTTCCTCCATCACCGGATCGGCTGACCGCCGCGAGGGCGGGTGTCCGGCTGTCTCGTGCCGGACCTTTCTGGCCCGGCAGCCGTTTTGCGGAGTACACCATCGCATAGGGGAACGGGGGTTGGCGATAGCTGCCGGCGGTACTTATATCTGGTCCAACCGCGCGAACCGCTCTCTTATTCCCATCCCGGGCTCCATCGCCCGTTTCCTCCACCAACCCCACATCGAATGTACCGGACCCCGTCTCCGCCGGCTCGGTGAGCGGGCGCCGGGGACACCGATGTCCGGTTACGGACGATCGTCGGCGGGGCCCCGGCCAGCGTCAAAGCGGCGCTCTACGGACGATCGTCGGCGGCGGCCCCGGCCAGCGCCACGGCGGCGATCTCGGTGAGCGGCAGGCCGGCGAGCTGCCCGGGCGTGAACCAGCCGGCGCGGGCGGTGGAGCCGCCGGCGAGCTCGGTCACCCGCGGCTCGGTGGGCGCGTCCACCGCCACCCGGTAGACCACCCGGATGCCGTGCCAGTCGAGCGGGCGCCCCTCCGGGCCCAACGCGGCCGGGTTGTGCAGGTTGTCGACGCCGATCAGCTCGACCACCCGACCGAGCTGGCCGGCCTCCTCGACCAGCTCGCGCAGCAGCGCGGCGACCGGCTGCTCGCCGTGGTCGGTCCCGCCGCCGGGCAGGTGCCACCGGCCGGCGCCCGGATAGCCGTCGGCGATCATGGTGAGCAGCACCCGGCCGGCGGGGTCGGTGACCAGGCCGTACGCCCCGAAGCGCTGCCTCCGGTCGGCCGGGGGCGCGGTGGCCGGCTCCGCCGCCGGCGAGCGGGGCAGATCCGGCGGCAGCGGCGACACGGGCAGGCCGAGCAGCTCGGCGGTGAACGGCATCAGCGGCAACGTGGCCGCCTCGGCGGTCGTGAACCAGGCCACCTCGTCGCTGCCGCCGGCGGGCTCCGGCCGCAGTTCGCCGCCCCGCGCGGCGACGTCGAAGACCAGGCGGTCGGTGTGCACCGCGACGTTGGCGTCACGGAAGGTCGTCACGTCGGCGAGCACGGCCCGCAGCCCGGTGACCTCCACCGTGAGGCCGGTCTCCTCGGCGAACTCGCGGACCACCGCGTGCGCCGGGTGCTCGGCGTGCTCGAGCCCGCCCCCGGGGAGCTGCCAGACGCCCGGGAACGGGCACGAGCCGGAGCCCCGGGCCAACAACACCCGCCCGGCCGAGCCCCGACACACCCCGTACGCACCGACCCGCCGCCATTGCTCCACCCGCCCGCACTCCCCCGCCCGCGCCGACCCGTTCCGTCGATCATGAGGTTAGCCGCAGCGGATCCGGCGTGTCGCCCGGTCAACCTCGTGATCGACGAACAGGGAGGCCTCGGGGGCCGGGGTGGGTCAGGCCAGGCGGGCGGCCTGGACGGCTTCCGCCGTCACCTCGGTCAGCCGGTCGGTGGGGAGGGCGCCCAGCTCGTCGCGGGCGAACCAGCGGGCCTCGCAGGTGGAACCGCCGACGTCGGCGACGGTGGGCGGGGCCGGCTTGTCGACCACGACCCGGTAGAAGGCGCGCACGCCGTGCCAGTCGATCGGATAGCCCTCCGGGCCGAGGGAGGCGGCGTCGCGGTGGCTGGCCACGCCGAGCAGCTCGACGAGGCGGCCGTTCTGCCCGGTCTCCTCTACCAGTTCCCGGATCAGGGCGGCGCCGGGCTGCTCGCCGTAGTCGGTGCCGCCGCCGGGCAGGTGCCAGCAGCCCGCGCCCGGATAGCCGTCGGAGACGCGGGTGAGCAGCACCCGCCCGTCCGGGTCGGTCACCACCGCGTACGCGGCGAAGCGCTGGGCCCGGTGCAGCCCGTCGGGGCCGGGCACGGCGTAGAAGGAGGGGAACTCCGGCGCCTCGTCCGGAACGATGTCGGCGGACGAGGCGGGCAGGCCCAGGGCCCGCGCGGTGAACGACCGCAGCGGCAGCTCGCGGGCCTCCTCCGGGGTGAACCAGCGGGCCAGGTCGGTCGGCCGGTCGACCCGGTCGGCGAGCGTCCCGCCCCGCACCGAGACCTGGAAGATCAGGCGGTCGGTGTGGATGGTGATGCCCCGCTCCGGCAGCGCCCGCATGTCGGCGAGCACGTCGTGCAGGCCGGCGACGGAGACGGAGAGGCCGGTCTCGGCGGCGGTCTCCCGGACGACGGTGTGGTGCGGGTCCTCACCGTGGTCGACCGCCCCGCCGGGCAGCGACCACGTGCCGGGGGTGCCGGAGCGCTCCGATGCGCGGACCAGCAACACCCGGCCGACTGAATCAGCACAAACTGCGTATGCCGCGATCCTGCGGAGCGGCTCCAGCATGGTGGTCACGGGGCCAAATTCTCCCCGGCCCGGGTTACCTCCATCGAAAAGAGTCAGATTCCTGACTGAAAGCTCGCGCCTCAGGGGCAGGTCAGGGTAGGGATCCGGGCGGTCACCGAGGCCGGCCGGCCGACCGGCGCGGACCGTGGAGGCATGACCCACACCACCCCTCCCCGGCCCCCGTACAAGCAGCTCCGTCGCCCCGTGACGGACCGGATGATCGCCGGGGTCGCCAGCGGCCTCGGCCGGTACTTCGCCGTCGACCCCACCCTGGTCCGGGTGGTCTTCGCGGTCTCCGGCCTGCTCACCGGCGGGCTCGCGTTGCTCGCGTACCCGATCATGTGGTTCCTGATGCCCGAGGAGCCGGCCGACGCGCCCGCCTGGCCGCACCCGGCGCAGGCCGCGCCGCCCACGGTGGCACAGCCGACCGTGGCACAGCCCACGCCGCCGACCTACCCGCCGGCGGCGTGAGGCGGGATCACTCCCACTCGATGGTGCCCGGCGGCTTGCTCGTCACGTCCAGCACGACGCGGTTGACCTCGGCGACCTCGTTGGTGATCCGGGTGGAGATCCGCGCCACCACCTCGTAGGGCAGCCGGGACCAGTCGGCGGTCATCGCGTCCTCGCTGGAGACCGGCCGCAGCACCACGGGATGCCCGTAGCTGCGGCCGTCGCCCTGCACCCCGACGCTGCGCACGTCGGCCAGGAGCACCACCGGGAACTGCCAGACGCCCCGGTCCAGGCCGGCGGCGGTGAGCTCCTCCCGGGCGATCAGGTCGGCCTGGCGGAGCAGGTCGAGCCGCTCCCGGTCGACCGCGCCGATGATCCGGATGGCCAGGCCGGGACCCGGGAACGGGTGCCGCCACACCATCGCCTCCGGCAGGCCCAGCTCCAGGCCGAGCGCCCGGACCTCGTCCTTGAACAGCGTGCGCAGCGGTTCGACCAGCGCGAACTTCAGGTCCTCGGGCAGGCCGCCGACGTTGTGGTGGCTCTTGATGTTGGCGGTGCCGGTGCCGCCGCCGGACTCCACCACGTCCGGGTAGAGGGTGCCCTGGACGAGGAACTCGACGTCGCCGTGGGCGGCGATCTCCCGCGCCGCGGCCTCGAAGACCCGGATGAACTCCCGGCCGATGATCTTGCGCTTCTGCTCCGGGTCGGTCACCCCGGCCAGGGCGCCGAGGAAGCGCTCCTGCGCGTCGACCACCTTGAGCTTGATGCCCGTGGCAGCGACGTAGTCCTTCTCCACCTGCTCGGCCTCGCCGGCGCGCAGCAGGCCGTGGTCGACGAAGACGCAGGTCAACTGGTCGCCGACGGCCTTGTGCACCAGCGCGGCGGCGACGGCCGAGTCGACCCCGCCGCTGAGGCCGCAGATGACCTCCTTGTCGCCGACCTGCTCGCGGATCCGGGCGACCTGCTCGTCGATGATGTTCTCGGGCGTCCAGGTCGGCTCGATGCCGGCGATGTCGTGCAGGAAGCGGCGCAGCATCTCCTGGCCGTGCGCGGTGTGCCCGACCTCCGGGTGGAACTGCACGCCGGCCCGGCGGCCGGCCACGTCCTCGAACGCGGCGACCGGCGCGCCCGCCGACTCGGCGGTCACCGTGAAGCCCGCCGGGGCCTCGGTCACGCAGTCGCCGTGGCTCATCCAGACCGGCAGGTCGTCCGGCAGTTCGCGCAGCAGCACCCCGGCCTCCGGGCGGGCGCGCAGGGGGGTGCCGCCGTACTCGCGGTTGCCGGTGCGGGCCACCGTGCCGCCGAGCGCCTGGGCCATCGCCTGGAAGCCGTAGCAGATGCCGAAGACCGGCACCCCGGACTCGAACATGCCGGCGTCGATCTGCGGGGCGCCCGGCGCGTAGACGCTGGACGGGCCGCCGGAGAGGATGATCGCGGCCGGGTCCTTCGCCAGCATCTCGGCGACCGGCATCGAGTGCGGCACGATCTCCGAATAGACCTTGGCCTCACGCACCCGACGCGCGATGAGCTGGGCGTACTGGGCTCCGAAGTCCACCACGAGGACGGGGCGAGGCGTGCTCATGGCAGCAAATCCTACCGACGCCGCCGCCGGGCCCCCCGCCGGTCCGCCAGAGTGCGGGCGATCCGCCACGCCAACACCCGGCAGCGGGAGCCATTGGGCATGTATGCGGCTTTTGACCCGTATACGGTGGGGGAGTCGGCCGAGGAGTCAGCATGACCGAGTGGTGGCTGTGGATGTACGTCGCCGCCATGGCGGGCGGGGTCGTGTTGTTCACCCGGTGGCGCGCGAACCCGCGGGGCGTCCCGCTCAGCGAGTACCGGGTGGCGATCGCCATCCCGCTCTGGTCCGGCTGCTGGTACCTGGTCATGGCGCTGGGCGGCGGCCGGACGGAGGTGGCCGGCCACACGCTCTACTGGGCGCGGTACGTCGACTGGGTGGTCACCGCCCCCCTGTTGCTGGTGGCCCTGATGCTGACTGCGACGCACTCCCTGCCCGGGCGTTGCTGGCGGCTAATGGGCGTCCTCGCGGGGGCGAACGTGGTGGTGATCCTCAGCGGCCTGCTCGCCGACCTCGCGGCCGACACCACGCTCCGCTACACCCTGTACGCGATCGGCGTGCTGGCCCTCCTCGCGGTCTACGGCCTGATCTGGGGACCGCTGCGCGCCCACGCGCACGGCCAGCCGGAACGGATCGCGGCCGTGTACACGGAGGCCGCCCTGCTGCTCAGCGCGCTCTGGGCGGGCTATCCGCTGTTCTGGGTCCTCGGCCCGTCCGGTCTCGGCCTGCTCGGCTCCTCCACCACCAGCCTGCTCCTCGTCGTGCTCTCCATCCTGTCGAAGGTGGGCTGGAGCATCCTCGATCTCGGTCGGCTACGCGCCCTGTCCGCCCGTGGTGAGCTCACCGTCGTCTGACCCGGTCACCGGGGCCGGCCGTCCGGTGCCGGGGGCGGACGGCCGGGCACCCACCCGGCTCCGGCGGTCGCCGCCGCGCGTGACCGGCGCGGCGGCCGGGCCGCGGCAGCCGGACCGGCTGCTGCGGCGCGCCGGGACCGCCTCGCAGCTCGCGCTCGGCGGGCTGCTGGCGACGTCGCCGCTGATCGGCGCCGCCGGGCTGGGCGGCACGCCGGCCTTCCTGGTCGCGGGGCTGCTCCTCGGGCTCCCGCACGGCGCGGTCGACCATCTCGTGCCCGCCTGGCTGTCGGCGCGCGCCCGGCCGCTGTCGGCGCGCGTGGCGCTGCTGGTGGTCTACACCGCCGTGGCCGGTGCCGGGCTGGCGGCCTTCCGGGCCGCGCCGGGCCCGGCGCTGGTCGGGTTCCTCGTCGTGTCGGTCGTCCACTTCGGCACCGCCGACGTGGCGTTCCAGGCCGAGCGGGACCGCCGGCCGGTCCGGGCGGGGGTGACGGCCGTGCTCGCGTACGGCGGGCCGCCGGTGGTCGTCCCGTTGGCGCTGTGGCGGGACCAGGTCGACCCGCTGCTGGCGGCGGTGGCCCCTCGGGCACCGGCGCTGCTCACCGTCGAGGTGCGGGCGCTGGCGCTGGCCGCCGTGCTGTGCGCGGTCGCGGTCACCGCGATCCGGGACGTCCGCGCCGGTCGCGCCCGCGACGCCGTCGAACCCGTCCTCCTCGCCGGGCTGTTCGGCACGGTGCCGCCGGCCCTGGCCGTGGGGGTGTACTTCGCGGCCTGGCACTCGTGCCGCCACGTCGCCCGGTTGCTGCGGCACGACCCGCGCAACACGGCCGACCTGGCGGCCGGGCGGGTCGCACCGCCGCTGCGCCGCTTCGCCCGGCAGGCGGCGGCTCCCACGGTGACGGCCGTCGCCGCCCTGGTCGCCCTGGTCGCCTGGCCCGGCCACGGAGCGGACCCGCTGCCCGCGACGTTCGCCGTGCTGGCCGCGCTGACCCTCCCGCACGCGGTGCTGGTCGCCTGGACGGACCGACGCGGGCCCGGGCCCGGACGCCGGGCGGACTGACCCCACGGGCCACGCACGCCGGACCGGCTGACCCCGCCGGGCCCTGGTCACATCCGCAGGGCGCCGGGGGCGTCGGCCGGCACCGCCGGGAGGCGCGGGGGCACCGGCTCCAGCCGGCGGTACGGCTCGCCGAGCGGCGGCCTCGGGTCCTCGTCGCCCTTGTTGGGCCAGAAGGACATCGCGCGTTCCGCCTGGGCGGTGATGGTCAGCGACGGGTTCACCCCGAGGTTCGCCGAGACCGCCGCGCCGTCGACCACGTGCAGCCCCGGGTGGCCGAAGACCCGGTGCCACGGGTCGATCACACCGTCGGCCGGGGTGGCGCCGATCACCGCCCCGCCGAGGATGTGCGCGGTCATCGGGATGTCGAACGGTTCGGTCAGCGCGCCGCCGGGCGTACCGCCGATCTCCTCGGCCAGCAGGCGGGCCGCCTGGTTGCCGGCCGGGATCCAGGTCGGGTTGGGCGTGCCGTGCCCCGGCCCGGAGACCAGGCGCCGGCCGAACGGGCCGCGCCGCAGCCGGGTGGTCAGCGAGTTGTCCGCCGACTGCATGACCAGGGCGATCACCGTCCGCTCCGACCAGCCGCGCACCGACAGCAGCCGGGCCGCCGTGCCGGGCTGGCGCAGCAGGGTCTCCAGCCAGCGGCGGATCCGGTGCGGCCCGCCGTCGACCAGCAGCGACTGGAGCAGCCCCATCGCGTTCGAGCCCCGGCCGTAGCGGACCGGCTCGACGTGGGTCTGCGGGTCGGGGTGGAACGAGCTGGTGATCGCCACCCCCTCGGTGAAGTCGAGCCCGTCCGCGCGGGCCCGCCGGCGGGGCACTGCGGCGCCCAGGATGGCCTCGGAGTTGGTCCGGGTCAGCTCGCCGAGGCGGGGCGAGAGCGCGGGCAGCGCCCCCTCCGCCTTCATCGTGTGCAGCAGCCGCTGGGTGCCGAGCGCGCCGGCCGCGAAGACCACCTGGTCGGCGTGGAACACCTGCCGCCGCGCGCGCAGCCAGGCCCCGGTGCGCACGGTGTGCACCGCGTACCCGCCGTCGGTGGGGCGGACCGCGGTGACCGTGGTCAGCGGGTGCACCCGCGCGCCGAGCCGCTCGGCCAGCCAGAGGTAGTTCTTGACCAGCGTGTTCTTCGCGCCGTGCCGGCAGCCGGTCATGCACGCGCCGCAGTGCGTGCAGCCGGTGCGCTCCGGCCCCGCGCCGCCGAAGTACGGGTCGGCGGCCCGCTGGCCGGGGCGGCCGATGAACACGCCGACCGGGGTGGCGTGGTGGGTGTGGCCCACCCCCATCCGGTCGGCCACCGCCCGCATCGCCCGGTCCGCGCGGGTGACGCGCGGGTACGTGGTCGCGCCGAGCATCCGCTTCGCCTGGTCGTAGTGGCGGGCCAGCTCGTCGCGCCAGTCGGTGACGTCGCGCCACTGCGGGTCGGTGTAGAAGGCGTCCAGCGGCTCGTAGAGGGTGTTGGCGTAGACCAGCGAACCGCCGCCGACCCCCGCGCCGGAGAGCACCAGCACCCCGCCGCCGGCCTTCCGGTCGGCCGGGCGCAGCAGGGTGAGCCGCTGGAGGCCGTAGCAGCCGAGGCGGGGCGCCCACAGGAACCGCCGCAGCCGCCAGGAGGTCTGCGGAAACTCGTCGTCGGCGAAGCGCCGCCCGGCCTCCAGCACCCCGACCGAATAGCCCTTCTCGGCCAACCGGAGCGCGGTGACGCTGCCGCCGAAGCCGGACCCGATGACGAGCACGTCGTACCGCATGACCGCATCATTACCGCTCGGTAGCCATCGCGCCAGCGCCCGATTTTGCGGGATCATGCTCCGGTCCGCGATCCGGAGGCGCCCGCCCGCAACTCGGCGCCCCCGTCGGGGCGTTGTCATCACGGGGGTGTCGCATGACTCAGCGGACAGGGGCGCCACGCCCACGACGGGTGCTGGGGCTGGCCGCCCTCGCGGCCGTGATCCTGGTGGCCGCGGGCGCCCTGGTGGTCACCCGGCTCGTCGGCGACGACGGGCCGCCGCGCGGGGTCGGGCCGACGGGCGCCACCGGCACGCCGCAGGCGAGCCCCACCCCGAGTCCGAGCCCGACCGCGCCGCCGGGCGCCGGCATCACCGGCCCGCTCAACCTCCTGCTCGTCGGGGTGGACACCCGGGTCAGCGTGCCGGGCTGGGAGCCGCACGGCGACGCCGTGCTGGTGCTGCACGTGCCGAAGGGCCTCGACCGGGCGTACCTCTTCTCCCTCCCCCGCGACCTGCTGGTCGACGTCCCGGCCTTCCCGAAGGCCGGCTACCGCGGCGCGAAGACCAAGCTCACCCACGCGATGAGCTACGGCAGCCGGGTGCCCGGCAAGCCCAAGCAGCCGAGCACCGCCCAGGGGTACGAGCTGCTGCGCAGCACGGTCAGCGGCTACACCGGGCTGCGCTTCGACGCCGGCGCGGTGCTCACCTTCAACGGCTTCGACCGGCTGGTCGACTCCCTCGGCGGCGTGGACCTCTACGTCGACCAGCGGGTGGTCTCGCTGCACCGCCGCCCCGACGGCCGGCACCGGGAGCCCGCGCCGGGCGGCGGGGGCTACGTCGGGCCGCAGATGGTGTACGAGAAGGGCGAGCGGCACCTCACCGGCTGGCAGGCGCTGGACTACGCGCGGCAGCGCTACATCACCGGCGGCGGCTACGCCCGGCAGCGCCACCAGCAGCAGCTGATCAAGGCGCTGGCCACGAAGATCCTCGACGAGGACCTGGCCCGGCAGCCGGAGCGCGTCCAGCAGGTGGTCGACGCACTCGGCGACACCCTGGTCTACGCGGGCGGGCCGCGCGTCGTGGACGTCGCGTATGCCCTCGGCGGGCTCACGCCGGAGAAGTTCGTGCTGGTCGACCTGCCCGGCGCGGGCGTCGGCCGGGGCAGCGCCTACCGGGGCGAGCAACTCACGCCGGCCGGCCGGAAGTTCCTCACCGAGCTGCGCGCGGGCCGGGCGGACGCCTACCTCGCCGCCAACCCGAAGCTGCGCCTCACGCGCTGAGCGCCATCGGCGGCACCGCACCGAGCGCCGTCGGCGGTGCCGGAAGGGGCGGGGCGTTGAGCGCCGTCACAGGCGCTCGGGGCGGGCGGGGCGCTCCGTGCCGTACAGCCACGCCTCGAGGAGGTCGTCGAGCTGCGCACCCGAGACCCGCTCGGCCAGCGCGACGAACTCGGCCGTAGTCGCGTTCCCGTCGCGCTTCTGCGCCGCCCAGGTCTTCAGGATCTCGAAGAAGACCCTGTCGCCGACGGCCACCCGCAGCGCGTGCACGGTCATCCCGCCGCGCTGGTAGACCGACTCGCTGAACAGGTTCGCCGCCCCCGGCTCGCCCGGCGGCGTCCGCCACACCTGGCCGGACGAGCCGGCGTACCGGGCGTCGAACTCCTGCTGGGCGGTGCGCCCGCCGTCGTGCTCGGCCCAGAGCCACTCGGCGTACGTGGCCAGGCCCTCGTTGAGCCAGATGTCCTGCCACTTCGCCAGCGACACGCTGTTGCCGAACCACTGGTGCGCCAGCTCGTGGGCGACCACGCCGGTGTTCTCGCCGCCGGAGAAGAAGCTCGCGGAGTAGACCGGGCGGCTCTGCGTCTCCAGGGCGTACCGGATGCGGGCGTCGGAGATCACCACGCCGCCGTACGCCCCGAACGGGTACGGCCCGAACACGCTCTCCAGGTAGTCGGCCACCTCGACCGTGTCGGCGATCGACCGGTCCGCCGCGCCCTCGGGCAGGTCGGCGGTGACCGCGTGGAACACCGGCCGCCCCTTGTGCTCGCCCTCGGTGATCCGGAACCTCCCGACGACCACCATGCTCAGGTAGCTCGCCATCGGGCTGCGCTCGGCCCACTTCCAGGTGGTCCAGTCGCCGGCCGTGCTCTTCCCCGCCGGCACCCCGTTGCTGACCGCCGTCAGTCCCTTCGGCACGGTGATCTCGAAGTCGTAGGCGGCCTTGTCCGAGGGGTGGTCGTTGACCGGGAACCACGTGCTCGCCGACTCGGGCTGGCCGAGCGCGATCGCCCCCTCGTCGGTGTGCAGGAAGCCCCCGAGGCCGAGGGCCTCGTTGCGCAGCGGCTCCGGCTCGCCCTCGTACGCGATCTCGGCGACGAAGCCGTTGCCGGCGATCAGGCCGCGGGCCGGCGTGACCACCAGTTCGTCGCCCTTGCGGCCGTGCTTCGCCGGGGCCCCGTCCACCGTCACGGACCGCACGGTCAGCCCGGCCAGGTCCAGGTTGAACGCGGACAGGTCGCTGGTCGCCGCCGCCTGCACGGTGGTGGTCCCGGTGAGCCGGTCCTCCGCCGGGTCGTACCGCACCTTCACGGTGTAGCGGCTGACGTCGTACCCGCCGTTGCCGTAGGTCGGGAAGTACTCGTCGCCGGCGCCGGCCGCACCCGCCTTGAACTGGCGCGGCCCGCCGGGCGAGGCGGCGGCCGGGGTCGGGGCCGGGGCCGGCTCGTCGGCCGACCCGCATCCGGCCAGCCCGAGCGTCCCGGCCAGCAGCAGGCCGGTGCCCGCGCACAGCGTCCGCCGCGACAGCGTCATCGCCTCGTCCCCTCCCTGCGCCACCGGCTGCCCCACCGGCGACCGTGGTGGACCACTCGCGCCCGGCCGGTGCCGCTCGCCCGGGCGCACGGATGGCGACGGGGCGGGCGGGCGGTGCGGCGCCGCGTCCGGCCGCAGCCTACCGAGCGCCGACGGAAGCCGCGTCAGGGCAGTGCGGGGGCGGTCCCGCCGGCGAGCCAGGCGTCGAAGAACGGGCGCAGCGGCTTCCCGGCGACCCGCTCGGCCAGCGCGATCAGGTCGTCGGTGGTGGCGTTGCCGCCGCGCCGCTCGGCGGTCCAGGTCCGCAGGATGCGGAAGAAGGCGTCGTCGCCGACCGTGCGGCGCAGCGCGTGCACGGCGAGCGCGCCGCGCTTGTAGACGGCCGACCCGAACAACCCGGACCGTCCGGGGTCGACGGACGGCCGGGACCAGTCGGTGGCCGCGTACTCCAGCTCGAAGTTGCGCTGCGCGGTGCGACCGCCGTCGTGCTCCTCCCACAGCCACTCCGCGTAGCTGGCGAAGCCCTCGTTGAGCCAGATGTCGCTCCACCGACTGAGCGCCACGCTGTTGCCGAACCACTGGTGGGCCAGTTCGTGCGCGACCACGCCCAGGTTGGGCCGCCCGCCGCGGAAGAAGCCCGGCCCGTAGACCGGTCGGGACTGGGTCTCCAGCGCGTAGCCGATCCGGCCGTCGGTGACCACCACGCCGCCGTAGGAGTCGAACGGGTACGGCCCGAACCGGCTGGCCAGGAAGTCGGCGATCTCGCCGGTGCGGGCCAGCGAGGCGGCCTCCGGCCCGGTCGCCGGGAGGCTCGCCGGCACCGCCGTGACCATCGGCCTGCCGGCGTGCGTGCCGCTGTGCACCCGGTAGTCGCCGATCACCAGGGTGGTCAGGTAGCTGGCCATCGGCGCCCGCTCGGCCCAGCGCCAGGTGGTCCAGCCGTCGGCGCTGGACCTCTCCCCCGGCACCCCGTTGCTCAGCGCGGCCAGCCCCTGCGGGACGGTCACCTCGATGTCGTACGTGGCCTTGTCGGACGGGTGGTCGTTGACCGGGAACCAGGTGGCCGCCGACCAGGGCTGGCCCAGCGCGATCGCGCCGTCGTCGGTGTGCAGGAAGCCGCCGCTGCCGAGTTGCCCGTCGGCTCTCGCCGCCGGCACGCCGGAGTAGTCCACCTCGACGGTGAACCGGGCGCCCCGGGACAGGCCGTCGCGCGGGGTGACCACCAGCTCGTCGCCGTCGCGGGCGGACCCGGCCGGCCGGCCGTCGACGGCCACCCGCGACACGTCCAGCCCGGCGAGGTCCAGGTTGAACCGGGACAGCCCGGTGGTCGCGGTGGCCGTGAGCGCGGCCCGCCCGGCGAGCCGGTCGGTCGCCGGGTCGTAGCGGACGGTGAGCCGGTAGCCCGCGACGTCGTAGCCACCGTTGCCGGCCCCCGGGACGTACGGGTCGGCGAGGTCGGGCGCCCCCGGCCGGAAGTCGCCCCGCTCGTCGCCGTCGGTGCAGGCCGCGAACGCCAGGGCCGCGACGACGGCGACGGCGAGCGCGGGGCGGAACCGACGGTGGGTACGACGCACCGGCCGAGCCTATCGGCGCGGCCGGTGCGGGTGGTGCCGCTTGCGCAGGTCAGCGGTCGAGGACCAGGCCGACCTTCTGGAACTCCTTGAGGTCGCGGTAGCCGCACTTGGCCATCGCGCGGCGCAGCCCGCCGAAGAGGTTGAGCTGGCCGTCCGGCTCGTCGGCCGGGCCGAAGAGCAGCTGCTCCATCGAGCCGAGCGGCTCGCCGGCGGTCTCGAACGCGCCCCGTGGCAGCGACGGGTGGCTGGCGGCGGAGTGCCACCAGGCGCCGCCGGCCGGCGCCTCCGCGCAGAGCGACAGCGGCTCGCCGAGCATCACCGCGTCCGCGCCGCAGCCGAGGGCCTTGGCGATGTCGCCTGAGGTCTGGATGTCGCCGTCGGCGATCAGGTGCACGTAGCGGCCGCCGGTCTCGTCGAGGTAGTCCCGGCGGGCCGCCGCCGCGTCGGCGATCGCGGTCGCCATCGGCACCCGGATGCCCAGCACCGACTCGGTCGTGGACCACTCGTCGCCGCCGATGCCGACGATCACGCCCGCCGCGCCCGTACGCATCAGGTGCAGCGCGGTCTTGTAGTCGGTGCAGCCGCCGACGACGACCGGCAGGTCCAGGTCGGCGATGAACTCCTTGAGGTTGAGCGGCTCGTCGGTGGTCGAGACGTGCTCGGCGGAGACGATGGTGCCCTGGATGACCAGGATGTCCACGCCGGCGTCGAGGATCACCGGGGCCAGCGCCAGGGTGTGCTGCGGGGAGACCCGCACCGCCACCGTGCCGCCGCCGGCGCGCAGCTCGCGGACCCGCTCGGCGATCAGGTCGGGGCGGATCGGCTCCGCGTACACCTCCTGGAGCCGCTTGGTGGTGCGGGCGTCCTCGTCGAGCCCGGACAGCTCCTCCAGGATCTTGGTCGGGTTCTCGTAGCGCGTCCACAGGCCCTCGACGTTGAGCACGCCGAGACCGCCCAGCTGGCCGAGCCGGACGGCGGAGGCCGGGCTCATCGTCGCGTCCGAGGGGTGCCCGACGCAGGGGATGCCGAACTGGTAGGCGTCGAGCTGCCAGGTGGTGGAGACGTCGTCGACGTCCCGGGTCCGGCGGCTCGGCACGATGGCGATGTCGTCCAGGTGGTAGCCGCGCTGCGCGGTCTTGCCCAGCCCGATCTCGACCACGTCACGCATGGGGACTCCAGTTGTCGCAGGGGGATGGTCAGCGGGAGTGGTAGTTGGGCGCCTCGACCGTCATCTGGATGTCGTGCGGGTGGCTCTCCTTGAGCCCGGCCGCCGTGATCCGGATGAGCTGACCGCGGCGGTGCAGCTCGGGGATGCTCTCCGCGCCGACGTACCCCATCGCCGCGCGCAGCCCACCGGTGAGCTGGTGGGCGACCGCGGACAGCGGGCCCCGGTAGGGCACCTGGCCCTCCACGCCCTCGGGGACCAGCTTGTCCTCGGCCAGCACGTCCTGCTGGAAGTAGCGGTCCTTGGAGTAGGACTTGCCCTGGCCCCGGGACTGCATCGCGCCGAGCGACCCCATGCCCCGGTAGGCCTTGTACTGCTTGCCGTTGATGAAGATCAGCTCGCCGGGGCTCTCCTCGCAGCCGGCCAGCAGGCTGCCCAGCATCACCGTGTCGGCGCCCGCGACGAGCGCCTTGGCGATGTCGCCCGAGTACTGGATGCCACCGTCGCCGATCACCGGGACGCCGGCCGGCCGCGCGGCGCGCGCGGCCTCCATGATCGCGGTGATCTGCGGTACGCCCACCCCGGCGACGATCCGGGTGGTGCAGATCGCGCCCGGGCCGACGCCGACCTTCACGCCGTCGGCGCCCGCCTCGACCAGCGCCCTGGCGCCGGCGTAGGTGGCGACGTTGCCGCCGACGATGTCGATCGTCACGTCCTTCTTGAGCTGGCGGACCATGTCCAGCACGGCCCGCTGGTGGCCGTGCGCGGTGTCCACGATCAGCACGTCGACGCCCGCGTCGACCAGCGCCCGGGCCCGCTTGTAGGCGTCGTCGCCGACCCCGACGGCGGCGGCGACCCGCAGCCGGCCGGCGTCGTCCTTGGTGGCGTTCGGGTACTGCTCGCTCTTGGTGAAGTCCTTGACCGTGATCAGCCCGCGCAGCCGGCCCGAGTCGTCGACGATCGGCAGCTTCTCGACCTTGTGCCGGCGCAGCAGGTCGAGGGCGTCGTCCTTGCTCACCCCGACCGGGGCGGTGACCAGCGGGGTGCGGGTCATGATCTGGTGGACCGGGGTGGCCGGGTCGGAGACGAACCGCATGTCGCGGTTGGTGACGATGCCGACCAGCTGGCCCTCGCGGTCCACGACGGGCACGCCGGAGATGCGGTAGCGCCCGCAGAGGGCGTCGACGTCCCGCAGGGTGTCGTCGGGGCTGGCGGTCACCGGGTTGGTGATCATGCCGGACTCGGAGCGCTTCACCAGGTCGACCTGGAGCGCCTGGTCCTCCAGCGAGAGGTTGCGGTGCAGCACGCCGATGCCGCCCTGGCGGGCCATGGCGATCGCCATCCGGGCCTCGGTCACCGTGTCCATCGCGCTGGAGAGCAGCGGGATCGACAGGTCGATGTTGCGGGTCAGCTTCGTCACGGTGTTGACCCGGCTGGGCACCACGTCCGACTCGCCCGGCTGGAGCAGCACGTCGTCGAAGGTCAACCCGAGCGGAACCACCCGGGCGGAGCCGGCGGGCAGCTCCGGCAGGTGGCCGCCCAGCTCGCCGCTGTCGGCGCCGGTCGGAAGATCGGTGCTGGGCGAAAATTCCACGATTGCTCCCCTGAGCTGCTCGGACGGGCTTCAGCGAGGTGGCGCGGGCGGGCACCGGCACACGCCGGGTGACGGGCGCGTCGTCCCATCGTACCCACCGACCTGGGCCACCCCCGGCCGGTGGCGGCCGATGGCGGCCCAGGTCACCGGTGGCCGGGGGCGGACGCGGCCCTGGCGTTGGGTCTACGGTGAGGGGGTGCACGACGAGCCCATCGACCCCTTCAACGGCGACCCGGCCGATCCGGCCGCCGGCCTGCACGATCCGGGCGACGACGCCCCGCTCGACCCGCTGACCGACGTCGAGCGACAGGACGTGCTGGAGGATCTCGCCGACCTGGAGATCTACCAGGCGCTGCTGGCACCGATCGGGGTGCGCGGGCTGGTCATCGAGTGCGAGGACTGCCGGGAGCCGCACTACTTCGACTGGGACCTGCTGCGGGGCAATCTGCGTCACCTGCTCAGCTCGGGCCGCCCCCGGGTGCACGAGCCGGCCTACGACCCCGATCCGGACCACTACGTCACCTGGGACTACGCCCGCGGCTACGCCGACGGGGTTCACGACACCCTGACCGAGGGCGCCGACGAGGAGCCCGAGCCCGAACGCTGAGCCGGGCCGGCGCCGCACCGGGTGCGGCTCGGGCCACCCCGCCGGCTCCGCGCGGCGGCAACGCCCCGGGTGCGGCTCGGGCCCACCCGCCGGTTCCGCGCGCCGGGGCCCGTCGGTGGGCCGCGTGCCGACGGGTGTGGCTCAGGCCACCAGGCCGGCGCGGAAGCCGGCCGCCACGGCGTGCGCGCGGTCCCGGGCGCCGAGCTTGCGGAACAGCCGCCGGGCGTGCGTCTTCACCGTGTCCTCCGAGACGAACAGCTCCCGGCCGATCTCGGCGTTGCTCTTGCCCTCCGCCATGCCCAGCAGCACCTGGAGCTCGCGTTCGGTCAGCCCGACCTGGGACCGGCCGCCGCGCGGGCCCGGCCCGCCCCGCCGCCCCGGGGGCGCGGCCTCCGCCG
>NZ_JBFABB010000061.1:0-40965 GCF_040640035.1 Micromonospora sp. NPDC023633
GCGTGGATCGCCGCCGCTCGCCCCGTGCGGGCTGCCCTCGGGCGGTCCGGTGGGGGCGCCGGCGCCGTCCGCCCCGGCCGGGCCCACGGCGTCGCCACCGTCGTCGGTCGCGGCCGGGCCGAGCAGGTGCAGGGCCAGCCACGCGACCGACTGGTCGGAGACCCGGGACAGGTCCAGGGCCAGGCGTTCGCGCAGCAGCGCCAGCCGGGCCGCGAGGGTGTTGCGGTGGATCCGCAGGTGGCGGTGGGCCGCGCCGTCGAAGGTGAGCCACGAGCCGAGCGTGGCCAGCAGTTCCGGCCCGTCGGGGTCGGTGCGTCGGGCCGGCCGGTACGACAGGCACGGCGCCAGCAGGGCCGAGGCCCAGTCGCTCCCGGCCGGGCCCAGCGCGGACCGCAGGTCCGCCGGGCGGTCGAAGCGGCAGTGCCCGTCCAGGCGGCTCCGGGCCACCGCGAGCGCGTGGAACGCCTGCTCGTAGCCGACCGCGGTGCGGTGCAGCGGGACCGGCTCGCTGACCCCGACCCGGGTGTCCGGCACCCGCCGGCTGATCAGCCGGCCCGCCGCCTCCGCGCCGGAGCCACGGCCGCCCGGCGCCGCGCCGTGTTCCGGCACCAGCGCGATGAGGTGCCGGGAGCGCACGGGGCAGGGCACCACCCACGCCCGTCCGCCCAGCGCGCGGGTCACCTGCCCGGCCGCCTCGCCGCGCCGGCCGGGGGCGCACTCGACGACGCACACCCGGGCCACGTCCGGCAGGTGGGGGCGCAACGCCGCCGCGACGCGCCGGGCCGGCGCCACGTCGCCGACCATGAGCAGGTGCAGCACCGCCTCCCGGCCGCGGCCGTCGCCGGCTGCCACCCGGCGCCGGGACCGCTCGGAGCGGTCCAGCCGCCAGCAGAGCCCGAGCAGGCGCGCGGCGTCGGCGAGCAGGTCGCCCGGGACCGGCTCCGCCGGGTCGACGGCCGCGAGCCACGGTGGCGGGTCCGCCCCACCGTCGGGGTCGCAGTCCGCCCCGTTCCCGGGCTCCGCGGCCCCGAGGGCGACGAGGTGGACCGTGGGCGCTCCGTCGCCGCCCCGCACGGCCGCCGGGGTGCCGCGCGCGTGCAGGCCGGGTACGGCGCGGGCGGCGGCGGCCAGCACGGCCGGGGCGAGCGGGTGCCGACCCGGGTGGACGCCGAGGACCGTGCCGTCGACGCCGATCAGGGCGACCGTGGCGGCGGACCGGCGGGCCAGTTCGCCCAGGACGGCGGAGACGGGGTCGGGGCCGGCGGCGAGCCGGGTCATCGCGACGACGGCTTCGACGCGTTCGGGGCGCGAGCGCGACGGTGGCCGTCCGCGCGTCCGCGACCCGTCCGGCTCCGCCCGCATGTCAGCAGACGGTATTACCCGGTGGCGGCGGTCGCCAGCGAGCCGATCCCGGGGGTGAGCTCGGGCACCCGCCGCCGGGCCGGTGGTACGGGCGGCGGAGACGCAACGTGCCGGCCACCCGAGGAGGGCGGCCGGCATGGCACGGCGTGCGCGCGACCCGTCCAGCTCCGGCGGCCGCGTGGACCGGCGTCAGAGCGGCGGGGCGACGTCCCGGCGCTCCTCGACCCGCCGGTACTCGACCGGCTCGGTCGTGCTGACCACCTGGCGGCGGCGTCCCCAGATGAGCGTGGTCATGATGAGGCCGAGCACGCCGGCGGCCATCAGGATCCACCCGACGACGTCGAGGTTGATGCCGCCGAGGCTCGCGTCGAGCGCGAAGGTGAGGATCGCGCCGAGCGCGATCAGGAAGATGCTGGTGCCGATACCCACGACAGCCTCCTAGGTCAGGGGATGTGGTGTGCTGTCGATGGACCTCAGTACCCCGTGGTTGACCAGCGCAATCATCGCCCGGTCGCCCCGCCGGCGGGGCGGCGTGCCAGGCGATCTTGCCGTCGGGTAGAGTTTCCCCCGTCGCCGACGAACAACCGGTGGCACGCGGACGTAGCGCAGCTGGTAGCGCATCACCTTGCCAAGGTGAGGGTCGCGGGTTCGAATCCCGTCGTCCGCTCGCGATCCGCCCCTCGTGGTCCGGCCTGCCGGACCGGGCGGTCACCCCCGGGCGATTGGCGCAGTGGGAGCGCGCTTCCTTGACACGGAAGAGGTCACTGGTTCAAACCCAGTATCGCCCACCACGTATTCGGACCCGCCCCACCCGCCCCGCGTGCGGGAACACCTCCGCCGCCGGCTGACCCGGTGGGTGGACGGCCCCGGTCCCGGGACGGCGAACCCACCACGAGCACGCGGAGGACCCGTTTCCTGCGGGTCCGCTTCTGCCGTCGGCAGATTCGCTGACCGTGAACACGGGCTCCGACCGCCGCTCGGAGCCGGCACAGTGGGACGCATGAGGCTGCTGGTGCTGGGCGGAACGGGATTCGTGGGCGGCGCGACGGTCGCCGAGGGGGTGCTTCGCGGCTGGTCGGTGACGGTGTTCAACCGGGGGCTGCACGGCGTGACGCCGGAGGGCGTACGCCGGTTGCGGGGTGACCGCACCGCGCCCGACGGCCTGACGGCGCTCGCGGACGGCGAGTGGGACCTCGTGGTCGACACCTGGGACGGCGCGCCCCGCGCGGCGCGGGACGCCGCCCGCGCGCTGGACGGCCGGGTCGACCGGTACGTCTACGTCTCCAGCGGCTCGGTCTACGCGGCGCCCGTCGCCCCCTGGGTGGGCGAGGAGGCCCCCGTGGTGGACGCGGAGCCGGACGCCGACGACGGCGACTACGCGGCCAACAAGGCCGGCGGCGAGCGGGCCGTGCGGGAGGTGTTCGGCGAGCGGGCGGTGATCGCCCGGGCCGGGCTGATCCTCGGGCCGGGGGAGGACATCGGCCGGCTGCCGTGGTGGTTGACGCGGATCGCGCGGGGTGGGGACGTGCTGGCGCCGGGCCCGGTCGACCTGCCGGTGCAGTACGTCGACGTGCGGGACATGGCGGGCTGGATGCTGGAGCGGGGCGCGGCGCGCGGGGGCGGGACGTTCAACGTGGTGAGCCGCTCCGGGCACACGACGATGGGGGAGCTGCTCGACGCCTGCGTGGCGGCCACCGGCGCCGACGCCCGGCTGCGCTGGACCGATCCGGCGCCGATCCTGGCCGCCGGGGTGGTGCCGTGGAACGAATTGCCGATCTGGATCCCGGCCGGGCACGAGTACCGCTGGTTGCAGGAGCGCGGCGTCGAGCGGGCGTACGCGGCGGGGCTGACCTGCCGCCCGGTGGCCGAGACGGTCGCCGACACCTGGGCGTGGCTGCGGGCGGTCGGCACGGTCCCGCCACGGGCGGGACGCCCGCAGCGCGCCCCGGTGGGACTGGACCCCGAACGGGAGGCGGCGCTGCTCGCCGCGACGGACGCGGCGCGCGCCTGAGCCCGCGACGGACCAGGCGCGCGCCTCACCCCGGCCGGACCAGGCACCGCCGAGTCAGGATCGGGTGACCGGCAGGTCGAGCACCTCGTCCACCTCGCGGCGCGGGGTCGGCCAGCCCGGCTGGCCGAATCCGATGCGCATCACCATCTGCGGCGTGCCGAACCGCCCCAGCGACAGCCGCAGCTGCTCACGCGCCGACGACACCTCGATCGGCTGGGACAGCATCGACACCGCCAGCCCCGAGTCCGTCGCGCTCAGCAGCACCCGCTGCAACGCCTGCCCGGCGACGACCTGGTCGGTCGCCGTGTTGCCCGGCGAGCCGAGCACCGCGACCAGCGGCTCCGGTTCGAAGTCCCGCCCCGGGGCCCGGTCCAGGCTGCCGAAGCCCCGGGAGGGCAGCAGGTCCTGCGGCTCGCCCCGCGGGCCGCCGGACGCGGCCGGGATCCCGTCCGGGGCGGACGTGGCGCGTACCCACTCCTGGCGCTCGGCCCGGTACTCCGGGCTGCGCTCCAGCACGCGGTGGGCGCTGCGGGCGATCTCGGCGAACGCGTTCACCGCGCTGACGCCGACCAGCAGTTCCAGCCAGCACTGCTCGGCGCGGGCCGCCTCGGCGAGGCGCCAGCGGGCGTCGGCGGGCACCGGGTCGGGCCAGAACGGCGCGCGGTTGCTGAACCGGCGGGGGATGGCCGCGTGCAGGGCCTGCTCGGCGGGGGTGGGGCGGCGCGGCACGTCCGGGACCAGCCGGGCCACCACGTCCGGCTCGGCCGGACAGGGGCGCAGCCGGACCTTCGCCGGGGCGCCGGCCACCGCCAGGGCGAGCCGCAGGTTGAACAGCGCCGCCCCGCAGGCGATCCGGACCCCCCAGCCGTTCGGGTCGGTGGCCGGCAGCCGGCGGTCCGGGTCGACCCGCACCTCGATGCCGCCGTCGCGCAGGCGGAACCGCCACGGCTGGGTGTTGTGCAGCGACGGCGCGCGTACGGCGTCGGTGGCGGCGGCCCGTAGCTGCTCGACGGTGAAGCCGGTGTCCATGGTCGTGCCCCTTCCGTGGCAGTTCGTGCGCCGGCGGGTGGTACGTGTCCACGGTGCGTCACCGGACCGTGGCCCGGGCAGGGCCGGACGTCCCGTCCCACCGGGCCCGACCGGCCCCGTCGCTGCTCCGGACCTCGGCCCGTGGCGGCCTCGGGCCGACACCCACCGCCAGCCGCGGCGGTGCGAGGCGGCGCGGGGCGAGGCCGGTTCGGGACCTTCGACCCGTGCGGAAACCGGGGCGTAGCGGGTAGAAACTAGGGATGATCCGCGTGTTCCTGCTCGACGACCACGAGGTCGTCCGCCGTGGCCTGGCCGACCTGCTGCAGAGCAGCGGGGACATCGAGGTGGTCGGCGAGTCCGGCCTCGCCCAGGAGGCGGTCCGGCGTATCCCGGCCCTGCGGCCGGACGTGGCGATCCTCGACGCGCGACTGCCCGACGGCAACGGCATCGACGTGTGCCGGGACGTGCGGGCCGTGGACTCCTCGATCAAGGGCCTGATCCTCACCTCGTACGAGGACGACGAGGCGCTCTTCGCGGCGATCATGGCCGGCGCGTCCGGCTACGTGCTGAAGCAGATCCGCGGCACCGACCTGGTCGACGCGGTGCGCCGGGTGGCGGCGGGGCAGTCGCTGCTCGACCCGGCGATCACCACCCGGGTGCTGGAGCGCATCCGCAGCGGCGTCGAGCAGCCGCGCGAGCTGAAGTCGCTCACCGAGCAGGAGCGGCGGATCCTGGAGTACGTGGCCGAGGGCCTCACCAACCGGGAGATCGCCGGGAAGATGTTCCTGGCCGAGAAGACGGTGAAGAACTACGTCTCCAGCGTGCTGGCCAAGCTGGGCCTGGAGCGCCGCACCCAGGCGGCCGTCCTCGCCACCCGCCTCCTCGGCAAGTCCCACTGACGCGTGCGGGTCAGTCCCGCAGGGGGACCGACCAGTGCAGTTCGGTGCCGCGGGGCTCGGCCCGGCGTACCTCGAACTCGCCGCCGTGACGCTCGGCGCGCTCGCGCAGGTTGACCAGGCCGCTGCGCGCGGCGGCCGGGTCGCAGCCCACCCCGTCGTCGGTGACGGTCACGCTCACCCGGCCGGCGTCGACCCGCACCGCCACCGTCACGCGGTCGGCCCGCGCGTGCCGTACCGCGTTGGAGAGCGCCTCCCGCAGCACGGCGGTGAGGTCGGGGCGGACCGTGTCGGGGACGGCGCTGTCGATCGGCCCGGTCAGCTCCAGACGGGGCCGGTAGCCGAGCGACTCGGTCGCCACCTCGATCGCCTCCCGGATCTCGGTGCGCAGCGCCGCGCTCATCGGGGTGCGCAGCTCGAAGATGGTGCGGCGGATGTCCTTGATCGTGGCGTCCAGGTCGTCGACCGCCGCGTTGATCCGCCTGGCGACCTCCGGCTTCGTCGTCATCGGGGCGGCACTCTGCAACTGCAGGCCGGTGGCGAAGAGCCGCTGGATGACCACGTCGTGCAGGTCCCGGGCGATGCGCTCGCGGTCCTCCAGGACCACCAGCAGCTCCCGTTCCTCCTGCCCACGGGCCCGTTCCATGGCCAGCGCGGCCTGCCCGGCGAAGCTGCCCAGCAGGGCCATGTCGTCGTCGTTGGCGACGGGCGCCCGGTCGGGCCGGTGCGCGATCACCAGCACCCCGTGCAGGGTGTCGGCGGTGGCCAGCGGCGCGACCATCGCCGGGCCGGTCCGCAGCAGCGCCGGCCAGGGCGCGGCGTGGGCCAGGTCCGCCACGTGGTCGTGCCGGCCCTCGACGACGGCGGCGGCGAAGCTCGTCTCGGCCGCCGGCAGCGCGGTGCCGACGAGGGCGCCGGCCTGCTCGTCGGCACCGTCCACCACCTCGACGGTGAACTCCTCCGCGTCGGGGTCGTAGAGCAGCACCAGCGCGACCTCCGCCTCGGCGACCTCGCGGGCGCGCCGCGCCACCAGCGTCAGGGCGTCGGTGCGGCGCACCTCGCCGAGCAGCACGGCGGTGATCTCGGCGGTCGCCGCGAGCCAGCGTTCCCGGCGGTGGGCCAGCGCGTAGAGGCGGGCGTTCTCGATCGCCACGCCGGCCGCCGCGGCGAGCGCGACGACGATCTCCTCGTCGTCCTCGGTGAACTCCGCGCCGCCCTGCTTCTCGGCCAGGTACAGATTGCCGAACACGTGGTCGCGGATGCGCACGGGCACGCCGAGGAAGCTGTGCATCGGCGGGTGGTGCGGCGGGAACCCGTAGGACTTCGGGTGCTGGGTGATGTCGGGCATCCGCAGCGGGCGCGGGTCGTCGATGAGCAGGCCGAGCACGCCCCGCCCGTGGGGCAGCTCGCCGATCCTGGCGTGCAGCTCCGCGTCGATGCCGTGGGTGATGAAGTCGTGCAGCAGGCGGTCGTGGCCGATCACGCCGAGCGCGCCGTAGCGGGCGCCCACCAGCTCGCAGGCCGACTCCACGATCCGTTGCAGCGTGCTGCGCAGGTCCAGGTCGGTGCCGATGCCGACCACCGCGTCGAGCAGGGCACGCAGCCGCTCCCGGCTGGTCACCACCTCGCCGACCCGGTCCAGCATCTCCTGGAGCAGCTCGTCGAGCCGCACCCGGGACAGCGGGCTGAGCCCCAGCGAGGGGGTCACGTGCGCTTCCGGACGGGGGTTCGAGGTGCTGGCGGCCACCGGGCGATGGTATCGCCCGGTGGCCGTGGCCCAGCCTCCGCTACGCGTCGGTGGAACGCACCGCCGAGGTGTCGACCACCTGCGCGACGTCCAGGCGCGGGGTGTGCGGCGGGCCGGCGTGTGCCGGGTCCGCGAGCCCCAGCCGGATCACGAGGTACGGGTAACCGAGGCCGGCCAGCAGCCCGCGCAGCGTCTGCCGGGTGCCCGCGACCTCCACCACGCCGCTCAGCGGCACCACCGAGATCCCGAGCCGGGTCGCGGTCAGCCAGGCGGCCGAGAGCGCCTCGCCGGCGCGCAGCCAGCTGTCCGGCTCGTCCTCGTCGCCGTAGAGCACCCCGTAGACGGCGGCCCGGTCGTGCCCGGGACCGACCGGCAGGGTGCCGGGGCGGCCGAAGTCGCGGGCCGGCACGGTGGTCTGGGGCGCCTCCGCGGGCAGCACCTCCGGCGGCAGGCCGGTGCCGGTGCCGCTGCGGCTGGTCCAGTACTCCAACTCCTCGCGCAGCTGCGGGTCCTCCGCCTCGACCGACGCGGCGTGCCCGGCCGCGGCGGCCAGCTCCAGGACGTTGTCGCGGTCGAGGAACTGCAACTGGCAGCCCTCGGCGGCGACCGCCGAGGCGATCTCCCCGAGGGCGGCGGTCGGCACGGGCTCGTCGCTGACCGGGCGCCGGTCGGTGTGCCGCACCTGCATGCACTGCACGAGGCGGATGGCCTCCGGGTCGGCCTGCGCGCGGGCCATTCCGGTCAGCCGGGCCAGCAGGTCCCCGTCGGCCGGGTCCGGCATCCGTTCCACCACGGCGGTCCAGCCCTCCGCGGTCAGCGCGACCCGCGCGTGGTGCAGCGCGGCCCCGCAGCTGTACGCCAGCAGTCGGCCCTCCGGATCCGTCGCCGTCAGCCGGGGATCGCGGACCACCCGCAGCTCCAGCGCGTCCGGCAGGACCCGCCACCGCCACGGTTGGCTGTTGTGCACCGACGGGGCGTGCCCGGCCGTCGCGGCGGCCTCCGCGAGTGCGGTGGTCAGCGGACGATCCGTCGCCGGCGTTCCGTGGCTCATGGTCACGACCCTTTCCGTTTCTCCCCATCGTGCCCCAGCCCGACGGTGCCCCGGGCGGGGTTGCGGCTCCATCCTGCGCCATCCCCCGTGCCGACGCACGGTACGCAGGTCCCGGCGCGGCCGGGACCTGCGCTCCCTCGCCGGGGCCTCCGGACGCCCTCCGGGGGCCCTTCGACTCACCGTTCCCGGACCACCGCCACCGGGCAGTGCGCGTGCTGGATGAGCTGCTGGCTGACCGAACCCAGCAGCATCCCCGTCAGGCCGCCCCGGCCCCGGGTGCCGACCACCACCAGGCACGCGTCGCGGCTGGCGTCGACCAGCAGGGACGCCGGGCGGCCCTCCGTCACCTCCACGGTGACCGGCACGTCGGGGAACGTCGCGCCCCACCGGGCCAGCGGCTCGTCGAGCTCGGCCCGGTCGGCCGCCGTGGCCTCCCGCGCCTCGGGGCCCGCCGGCAGACGCTGGCCGGTGGGCGGATGCCAGGCCCGCACCACGTGCAGGGGCACCCGCCGGGCAGCGGCCTGCTCGAACGCGAAGCCCAGCGCCAGCAGCGAGCACTCGGATCCGTCCACGCCGACCGTGACGTGCCCGGTGCGCCCGCCGGCGGCGGCCTCGCCGCGGACGACCACGACCGGACAGTGCGCGTGGGCGGCGACGGTGACCGCGGTCGAGCCGACGAGCAACCCGCCGAAGCCGCCGTGCCCCCGGGTGCCCAGCACCAGCAGGTCGGCCTGCGTCGAGCGTTCCTGGAGCACCAGCGCGGGCGGCCCGTCGAACACCTCACCCGTGACGGTCAGCTCCGGGTGCGCGGCGGACGCGTCCGCCGCCGCCTTGCGTACCAGCTCCTCGACCTGCCGGCGGGCCGTCTCGTCCGGCCAGATGCCGGGAGCGACGCCGGGGCCGATCCAGCCGGCCACGGTGAGCCACTCGAAGACGCACGCCAGCCGCACCGGCCGCGCGCTGCGGCCGGCCTCCTCCAGCGCCCACTCCAGCGCGGCGGAGGCGTCGGCGGAGCCGTCGTAGCCGACCAGGATCTCGTTGCCGCTCATCGGGTCCACCTCTCGTTCGCGACTGTGGGGTTGGCGAGTTCGCTCCTCGCGCTCACGGTGCCGGCCTTTCGTTCGCGACTGCGGGGCTCGCAGGCTCACTCCTCGCGCTCATGGCGCCGGCCTTTCGTTCGCGACTGCGGGGCTCGCAGGCTCACTCCTCGCGCTCACTGGTCACCCCGCAGTCCCGGGTCCGTCTCGCGGACCCAGCGCCACTCCGCGACCCGGGGGTCGTCCTCGCCGTATTCGCGGGTGTGGTCCCGGCAGGACTGCCGCGCGTCGACCATCTCCTGCCGCAGGTGGGCGGCCCGGTCGGCCAGCCCCGGCACCCGGTCGATCACGTCGATGACCAGGTGGAAACGGTCCAGGTCGTTGAGCATCACCATGTCGAACGGCGTGGTGGTGGTGCCCTCCTCCTTGTAACCGCGCACGTGCAGGTTGGCGTGGTTGGTGCGGCGGTAGGTGAGCCGGTGGATCAGCCACGGATAGCCGTGGTACGCGAAGATGACCTGCTTGTCCCGCGTGAATATCGTGTCGAACTCCTTGTCCGACAGCCCGTGCGGGTGCTCCGTCGGCGGCTGGAGGCGCATCAGGTCGACGACGTTGACGACCCGCACCTTCAGCTCCGGCAGGTGCCGGCGTAGCAGGTCCGCGGCGGCCAGCGTCTCCAGCGTCGGCACGTCCCCGGCGCAGGCGAGCACCACGTCCGGCTCGCTGCCGGCGTCCGTGCTGGCCCAGTCCCAGATCCCGATGCCGCGCCGGCAGTGCTGGACGGCCTCGTCCATCGACAGCCAGTTCGGGGCGGGCTGCTTGCCGGCCACCACCACGTTGATGTAGTGCCGGCTGCGCAGGCAGTGGTCCATCGTGGAGAGCAGGGTGTTGGCGTCCGGCGGCAGGTAGACGCGTACCACCTCCGCCTTCTTGTTCATCACGTGGTCGATGAAGCCCGGGTCCTGGTGGGAGAATCCGTTGTGGTCCTGCCGCCACACGTGGCTGGAGAGCAGGTAGTTCAGCGAGGCCACCGGCTTGCGCCACGGGATGCCCCGGGTCACCTTCAGCCACTTCGCGTGCTGGTTGAGCATGGAGTCGACGATGTGGATGAACGCCTCGTAGCTGGTGAAGATGCCGTGCCGGCCGGTCAGCAGGTAGCCCTCCAGCCAGCCCTGGCAGAGGTGCTCGGAGAGCACCTCCATCACCCGCCCGTCCGGGGAGAGATGGTCGTCGCCGGGCACGGTGCCGGCCATCCAGGCCCGGCCGGTGACCTCGAACGCCGCGCCGAGCCGGTTCGAGGCGACCTCGTCGGGGCCGAAGAGGCGGAACGTCTGCGGGTTGGCGGTGATCACGTCGCGTACCCACGGGCCGAGCGCGCCGGTCGCGCCGGCCACGGTCTCGCCGGGCTGCTGCACGTCGACGGCGTAGTCGCGGAAGTCCGGCAGCGACAGGTCGCGCAGCACCAGCCCGCCGTTGGTGACCGGGTTGGCGCTCATCCGCCGCTCGCCCTTCGGCGGCAGCGCGGCCAGCTCGGCGACCGGTGCGCCCGTGGCGTCGAAGAGCTCCTCCGGCCGGTAGCTGCGCAGCCAGCGCTCCAGCTCGGCCAGGTGCTCCGGGTTCTTGCGTACCTCGGACAGCGGCACCTGGTGCGCGCGGTAGGTGCCCTCGACCTGCTTGCCGTCCACGTCCCGCGGCCCCGTCCAGCCCTTCGGCGTACGCAGGACGATCATCGGCCAGCGGGGGCGCTCGACGGTGCCGCCCGAGCGGGCCCGCCGCTGGATGGCCGCGATCTCGTCCAGCGCCCGGTCCAGCGTGCCGGCGAGGGCCTGGTGCACCGTCGCCGGGTCGTCGCCGGCCACCACGTACGGCTGGTAGCCGAAGCCGCGCATCATGGCGAGGAGGTCGTCCTCGGGGATCCGGTCCAGCACCGTCGGACTGGCGATCTTGTAGCCGTTGAGGTGCAGGATCGGCAGCACCGCGCCGTCGCGGGCCGGGTTCAGGAAGACGTCGGAGAGCCAGCTTCCAGCCAACGGGCCGGTCTCCGCCTCCCCGTCGCCGATGACGCAGGCCACCAGCAGCTCGGGGTTGTCGAACGCCGCGCCGTAGGCGTGGCTGAGCGCGTACCCCAGTTCGCCGCCCTCGTGGATCGAGCCCGGCACCTCCGCCGCCACGTGGCTGGGGATGCCGCCGGGGAAGGAGAACTGGCGGAACAGCCGGGCCATGCCGGCCTCGTCGCGGTCGATGTGGTGGTACACCTCGCTCCAGGTGCCCTCCAGCCAGGTGTTGGCGACGATCGCCGGGCCGCCGTGGCCGGGGCCGGTGACGAAGATGGCGGACAGGTCACGGGCGACGATGGCCCGGTTGAGGTGGGCGTAGAGCAGGTTCAGGCCGGGACTGGTGCCCCAGTGGCCGAGCAGGCGCGGCTTGACGTGTTCGGGTGCCAGCGGCTCGCGGAGCAGCGGATTGTCCAGCAGGTAGATCTGCCCGACGGTCAGGTAGTTCGCCGCCCGCCAGTAGGCGTCCAGCCGCCGCAGCTCGTCTTCGGTCAGGGGGCTGCGCAGGTCGAGAGCGGTGTCCATACTGCATGAGCCTCTCGCGGGTAGGGGAATCCTGCATCCTCGGAGCGCGGATTCGTCCGGGCCGGCCTCAGCATCTCCGATCGGCGCCGGTGTGGATCAGGGCCGTTGGTCCCGTGGGAGCTGGGCGTTGCGCCCGTCGACCGGAACGGCCGTCAGCCCTCGCACCACGATCAGCGGCGCGGGGGAGTGGTAGAGCAGCGTCTGGCTCACCGCGCCGAGCATGCCCCGCCACGGCTCGTCGCCCCGGGCGGCGACCAGCGCCACCTGCGCCGAGCGGGACTGCTCCACCAGGACGGTGCCGGGGTCGCCGCGGATCGTGTGGCACTCCGTGGCCACCGACGGGAACCGATGCGCCGACCGCGCCACCATCCCGGCGAGCAGCTCGGGATCCTCGGCGGCCTCCTCCGGCTCGACGACGCGGACCGCCAGCAGCCGCGACTCCCGCCCGGCCGCGCACTCGAACGCCCACTCCAGCGCGGCCTGCGAGCTGTCGGAGCCGTCCACCCCGACCAGCACCGGCCCCTGCGGCGGCGGCTCCCGGCGGGCCACCAGCACCGGGCAACCGGCCCGGGCGGCGAGCTGTACCGCGGGCGCGTCGACCGACACGCATTCGCCGCTGGTCGCCATGCCGCCGTCCCCGACGGCGAGCAGGAACGCCGACTCCGACCGGCGGACCAGGGTGGCGACGAGGGCACCCTCGACGATCTCGCCGCTGACCGGCAGCGCCGGCTCGACCTCGTGGGCGATCTCCGTGGCCCGGGAGATCAACTTCTCGGCGTCGGCGCGCGCCCCCGCGACCGACGGGGCCTCCAGCGCGGCCGTCCAGTTGAACGCGTGCAGCAGGCACAGCGGACGGCCGTGCGCGGCTGCCTCCTGCGCGGCCAGCCTGACCACCGGCAGGTTGCGCTCCGCGCCGAGCCCGACCAGCACCGCCGCGTCGGTGGCTGCGGTCATCCGAATCACCTCCGCAGGCGTCGCGCCCGGCCCTCCTGTCGAGGCTAGTCCTGCGGATACCACGGCGGGGCGGGATCGCGGTCGACGGCGGGCTGGGGGGCTGTCGGCGGCGTCCGCCGTCTGTGCGCGGCGTCGTGTCGGTTGCGGTGTCGTCGTGGTGGGGGTGTGGCCCGCCGTACCCGGCTCCGGGCGGTCAGGCTTGATCCCTGCGCCGGGCACGGCGGGCCACACCCCGTCGGTGCCCGCTCGCCGTCCTCGGCTCACCCTCCATCCCCGGTCATGCCCGCCTGCACCCGTAGCGCCGCCACCTGCCCGGCTGCCCGCGTGGCGTCCGGTGATCAGGGCGGCGTGGACGTTTCCCGGCCGTTGTGGGGTACATGGCGTCCTTGATCACGGTCGGTGGCCAGGGTTGCGTCCCATGATCCGTTGACGTTGGCCCGGGCGGATGGCAGCGCGGAGCCCGGCGGAGCGTCAACCGATCATGAGTGCCGCCCGGCGGCACCGGTGGCTCCTGGTACGAAACCGTCCCGCCACGGGCCGTCTCGTACCAAGATCCCCAGCGGTCGCGCCTCGACCCTGCATGCGGACTTTGTCCGGTTGCGTCATGGGTGTCGGGTGCGGCATGGGCGGGCGGGCGTCATCGGGTCCCCGATCGGGGGCCGGTGTCCGGTTCGGGGGTGTGGCCGGGGGCATCGTGGGGGCGGAATCGTGGCCGGGGCGGGGTCGTTACACCCTGCGTACGACCGAGCAAGACCGCGCCGCCCCATGGGTGGGTGCCGGGGCCCCGGAATGATGGCGGGCCGGCGGTCGTTACACATGGTCCGGCCGACGTGAGGGCATCCCCCCGCCCCGCGAACAGCCCGATCCTCCGGTCGACACGGCCGATCTGATCTTTTTCCTTCGGCGAGACGCCGGAGAACTTCCTTGAGTTCGTTGAGTGCCGGATGGTGCTTGCGCCCACACGAGCCGGATCCCCCTTTTCGGTGTGGGTGCCGACCCCCGAATGGAGCCTCTGTGATGAACACGATTCTGCGTAAGAGCGTTCTTGGTGTTGCTGGTCTGGCGTTTGCCGGTGGTGTGTTCGCCGGTCCCGCGACCGCCCACGCGACCCCGTCGGTGGAGTCGGTGCCGGTGGCGGTGGCGGTGGCAGCCGACAAGCCGGACAAGGCGAAGCTGGTGCCGCATGGTGTGCAGGGCGCGCAGTCGCGTATCGAGCTCTCCGACGAGCAGGTCGGCAACGTCAAGGCGATCATCGCGGCGACGAAGAAGGCCGGCATGGACGAGCGGGCCGCCGTGGTGTCGATCGCGACCGCGTTGCAGGAGTCGAAGTTGGAGAACCTGGGTCATCTGGGTGAGCGCAACGACCACGACTCGCAGGGCCTGTTCCAGCAGCGTCCGACCTCGGGTTGGGGCACGGTCGAGCAGATCACCGACCCCGAGTACTCGACGACGGCGTTCCTCAAGGCGCTGAAGCAGGTCGACGGGTGGCAGGACATGCCGCTGACCGAGGCCGCCCAGACCGTGCAGGTCTCGGCGTACCCCGACCACTACGCCCAGTGGGAGCAGCAGGCCGCCGACCTCGTCGCCGAGCACTGGAACAACTGACCCAGCAAGGAAATGACGCCGCTGGCCGGCACCCCACCCGGGGTGCCGGCCAGCGGCGTCTGCGTTCGACAGCGCCGGTCAGCGGGACGCGGCGGCGTGGACCCGGACGACCACGGCGGTGGCGTTGTCGTCGCCGCCGGCTGCCAGGGTGTCGTCGAGCAGGTCCCGCACCGCCTCCTCCGGGCGCGGCGCCGCGAGGAGTTCCCGCATCAGGTGGTAGTCGACCTGGTCGCTGACGCCGTCGGTGCAGAGCAGCCAGACGTCGCCGGGGCGCAGCGACACCGCGAGCAGGTCCGCCTCCGGCTCGTCCGGGTGGCCGGCGTAGCGGGTGAGCTGGTAGCGGGCGCGAGCGGCGTCGGGGGAGTCGGCCGGGTACCAGCCGTGCAGCACGCCCAGCCAGGCCGCCGTGTGGTCGACGGTGATCAGCTCCAGCAGGCCGTCGCGCAGCCGGTAGGCGCGGGAGTCGCCGAGCTGGACGAGCCAGCCCTGCCCGCCGTCGGGCTCCACGAGCAGGGCGGTCAGGGTGCAGCCGGTCAGCTCCGCCAGTTCCGCGCCGGCGGCGCGTACGGCTGACTGGACGTGGGCCACGGCGGCGCGCAACAGGCGTGGGTCGACCGTGGGCCAGGCGGCCCTGACCCGCGCGACGAGGGTGCCCATGGCCGTCGTGCCGGCCCGGTGGCTGCCCTCGCCGGCGCCCATGCCGTCGGCGACCGCGGCGAACGGCAGGACGGGGTCGACGTGCAGCACGTCGAAGTTGGCCGGGTAGCGGTTGCCGACCACGCTGCCGCCGGCGAACTCCAGCGTGATCTCGCCGAGCGGGAGGCGACGCGCCTCACCGGGCATGGTGGCCTCGGCGCGGCGGCCGGCGGGGGAGGGACACCGGCGGACGGTAGCACCGGGCCGACCGGACGCGGGTGTCAACATGGGTTGACACTGCCTCGATGTCAACGTAAGTTGACGACATGAGTCAGGCAACGGAACTCGCGGCGGCAGCCGGCAGCACCGACCCCCGGGTCGGGCTGCGCGCCGTCCGCGCGCTGCGCCGGTTGCTCGAACGGCTCGAGGTGGTCCAGGTGGACAACGCCCGTCGACAGGGCTGGTCCTGGCAGGAGATCGCCGACGAGCTCGAGGTCAGCCGGCAGGCGGTCCACAAGAAGCACGCCGGGCGTCCGGCGGTCGGATCCTCCTGGGAGGCGTGATGTTCGAACGGTTCACCGACCGGGCCCGCACGGTCGTGCGGCACGCCCGGGACGAGGCCCGGACCGAGGGCCGACGGCCCGTCGGCACCGAGCACCTGCTGCTCGCCCTGCTCGCCGACGGCGACAGCCTCGCCGCCCGGGTGCTCGCCGAGGCCGGTCTGCGCGCCGACGACCTGCGGGCCCGCGTCCGCCGGCACGCCGAGCGGGGAGCCACCGGCCTCGGCGACGCCGACGCCGCCGCCCTGCGCGAGATCGGCATCGACCTGGCCGCCATCGTGGCCCGGATCGAGGAGTCCTTCGGCCCGGACGCGCTGCGCGAGGCCGCGCCGGCGCCGCGCCGCCGCTGGGGTCGCCGGCGGTACGCGGGCGGCCCCTTCTCCCCGCGCGCCAAGAAGGTGCTGGAGCTGGCGTTGCGGGAGGCGCTGCGACTGCGTCACCGCCACATCGGCACGGAGCACATCCTGCTCGGCGTGCTCCGCGAGGGGCACGGGCTCGGCGCACTGGTGCTCACCGAGGCCGGGGCGGACCTCGACGACCTGCGCCGCCGCGTGGAGACCACCCTCCGCACCCCGGCCTGACCACCCACCACCCCCACCCACCCGTCCCCGCCCGTCGATCATGAGGTTGGCGGTGAAGTGGATCTCAGGGACCACGGTCAACCTCATGATCGACGGGGGTCAGGACGGCCCGTCCTCGCCCGGCGCAGCCGGGCGGTGGGTAATCGGGTGGGCGGCGGAGCGGTGGGGGCGTTCGGCAAACCCGTTTTCCCTGCGCGTAACGTCACCGCGCCGTCGGGTCGCTGCCGTGCCGGATCTGCTGCACACTGACGCCGTGGAGCCTCGACAGGACAAGGGACGCGCGACGCGCGACGGCGGTCTGCGCTCCGCCGTGGTGGTCAACCCGGTGAAGGTGGCCGACCTCGACGAGCTGCGTCGTACGGTCCACGACGCCCTCGCCGCGGCCGGCTGGCCCGAGCCGCTGTGGTTCGAGACCACGGTCAAGGACCCGGGCCGCGGCCAGACGGAGGAGGCGGTCGAGGCCGGCGTGGACCTCGTCTTCGCCTGCGGCGGCGACGGCACCGTGATGGCCTGCGTCAGCGGCCTGGTCGGCACCGACGTGGCGCTCGCCGTGCTGCCCCAGGGCACCGGCAACCTGCTCGCGGCCAACCTGGGCCTCTCGGGTGACCTGGCCGCCGGGCTGGAGGTCGCCGTCGAGCGTGGCCGCCGGCTGCTCGACGTCGGCGCGGTCGAGGACCAGTACTTCACGGTGATGGCCGGCATGGGCTTCGACGCCCAGATGCTCGCCGACACCTCGGAGACCACCAAGAAGCGGATCGGCTGGCCGGCGTACGTCGTGGGGGCCGCCCGGCACCTGCGCGACCGGCCGATGAAGGTCTCCATCCGCATCGACGACCAGCAGCCGATCCGCCGCCGGGCCCGCTCCGTCCTCGTCGCCAACGTCGGCCGCCTCCAGGGCGGCGTGCGCCTGCTCACCGACGCCGAACCGGACGACGGCTACCTCGACGTCGCGGTGCTCACCCCCCGTACGCTGCGGCACTGGCTCGCGCTCGGCTGGGCGGTCGTACGCCGGCAGGACAGCGTGCCCCGGATGGAGGTCTTCCGGGCCCGACGGGTGGAGATCACCAGCAACCGGCCCCAGCCCCGGGAGCTCGACGGCGACCTCATCGAGCCGGGTCGCACCCTCAAGGCCGAGATCCGGCGGCGGGCGCTGTGGCTCTGCGTGCCGCAGCCGGCGCAGGATCCCGACCTGGCCGAGGACGCCCGGGCGGCCGCCGAGCGCGGTGAGCAGCTCGTCGAGGAAGCGCGCCGTGAGTAGCACCCGGATGGTGCCGGAGACCCGGCTGATGTCCGACGAGGAACTCAACGCCGACGACGCCTGGCACACCCTGCGCCGGCAGGGCGGCTGGCACCTGCTGCGGGACGCGTTCATCCGGTTCCGCTACGGCGACGGGTTCAGCCACTCGCGGGCCTTCGCGCTGCAACTCTGCCTCGCCGTGGTGCCGTTCCTGATCGCGCTGACGGGCCTGATCAGCGAACTCGGCGTGGAGGAGGGCGGCCGGGTGGTCGCCGACACGGTACTCGCGCTCACCCCCGGGGCGAGTGAACCGATGGTGGCCGAGCTGCTCGGCGAGGGGGACCGCACCGAACGCGCCGGGGAGCTGGCGCTCAGCCTCGGCCTGTTCACCGGCCTGGTCGCGCTGACCGGCACCATGGCCCAGATCGAGCGCGGCGCCAACCGGATCTACGGCGTGGAACGGGACCGGCCCGCGTTGTGGAAGTACGTCCGCGCCACCATCCTCGCCCTCACCGCCGGCGTGCCGGCGCTCACCGGGTTCCTGATCCTCGTCGGCGGCGGCCCGATGGGCGACTCCGTGCAGCGGCACTACGCGTGGGGCGAGTTCGCCAACGGCGTCTGGGACGTGGTGCGCTGGCCGCTCAGCCTGGGCCTGACCGTCCTCGCCGTCGCGGTGATCTTCCGGCACGCCCCCCGCCGCAAGCAGCCCGGCCTGTCCTGGCTCTTCTTCGGCGCCGGCATCGCCACCGCGTTGTGGTGGGTGGCCAGCCTGCTGCTCGCCGCGTACGTGCGGTTCAGCGGCGGGTTCGGCCAGACGTACGGGGCGCTGACCGGGATGATGGCGCTGCTGCTCTGGGCCAACCTGACCGGCATGGCGCTCTTCGGTGGACTGTCCTTCGCCGCCCAACTGGAGGCGCTGCGCATCGGGGTGCGCGAGCCCGCCCAGCCCGACCTCTGGGAGCCCGAGGCCGAGCGCGAGGAGATCCACGACACCGGCGAGATGAGCTCGCTGTAGCTCCGCTTCGGACACCCCTCGGTGTACGCGGAGCGCCGATCGGGTATTGCGGCACGCCAGAAGCGAGAGGGAGGCTGCCGTGGGCGCGGTCAAAGAGGCGTTGCGACGACCCTTGGGTCACTTCACCGAGCGGACCCTGGCCGGCCTGGCGATCGTGCTGGGTGCCGGGGTCGGTTTCGGGGTGCTCCTCGTGCTGGTCCGGACCCGGTGGTCCCCGCTCTACGACGTCGACCACGGCGTGGCCGCCTGGCTCAACGACCTGGTCGCCCCGCACGGGCCGCTGGTGACCGTGCTCAACGCGCTCACCGACCTCGGCGGGCGGGCGGTCATCATCTGGCTGGTGTCGGTCGCCGTGGTCGGCCTGCTGATCCGCCGGCAGGGCCGGCTCGCGGTGTTCCTGATCGTCACCGGCGTGGGCGCCCTCGTCCTCGACCCGGCGCTCAAGACGCTGGTGGACCGGCTGCGCCCCGAGGTGGAGGTGCCCATCGGCACGTACGCCGGGGACAGCTTCCCCAGCGGGCACGCGCTCGGCTCGATGGTCGCGTACGGGGCGCTGCTGCTGGTCTTCCTGCCGGCCATGTCGCGCCGCTGGCGCAGGCCCGCGATCGCCCTGGTCGCCGTCGTCGTGTTCCTCATCGGCCTGACCCGGGTCGCGCTGGGCGTGCACTTCGTCTCGGACGTGCTCGGGGCCTGGCTGCTCGGCGCCGCCTGGCTCGGCGTCACCGCGTACGCCTTCCGGCTCTGGCGGCTGGAGCGCGGCCGTCCGGTCCCGACGTTGAGCGAGGGGCTGGAGCCGGAGGCCGCGCACGACGTGGCGCCCGCGCCCGACGAGGCGCACCTGCTGCCGCACCCCCGGGCCGCCGTGTTCGAGCTGGTCGTCGGCTGGGTGCTGGTCCTCGGCGCGCTCTACGGCTTCGGCATGTTCGTCAGCTACCACGCCGGCGGCACCTTCTTCGCCACCCTGGACACGGACGTGCCGAGGTGGTTCGCCGAGCACCGCACCCCCGGCCGGGACGACTTCAGCTACTGGTGGAGCAAGGTCGGCGACACGCACGCGATCCTGCTCATCTCACTCGTCTTCTGCCCGCTCGTGCTCGCCGTGTGGCGGCGCTGGCGGCCGGTGCTGTTCGTGGCGCTGACCATGTTCGGCGAGCTGACCCTCTTCCTCGCCTCCGCCGCCGCGGTCGACCGGCCGCGCCCGCCGGTCGGCAACCTCGACGGGCCGATGCCGACCTCCTCCTTCCCGTCCGGCCACATCGCCGCCACGCTCTGCGTCTGGGTGGCGATCGCGGTGATCGTCTTTCCGCGTACCGACCGGTGGTGGCGGTGGGTCTTCGTGGCGCTGGCGGTCGTGATGCCGGCCGGCGTGGCGATCAGCCGGATGTACCGGGGAATGCACCACCCCACCGACTTCATGGGCGCGATCATCCTCACCACCCTCTGGATCGGGTTGCTCTACTGGGTGGTCCGCCCCAACGAGGACCTGCGCGAGGGCAACCGGCCGAGCATCGAGTCCGAGGACGTGCACACCCTCGACGACGAGCTGGCCAAGGCCGCCCGGGTGGACTGACGCCGCCGATGCTGCGGGCGATGACCTGGAACATCCGGACCGGAGGACGGGACTCCGGCGGCGCCGACCGCCGGGACCTGCTGGTCCGGGTCGTCGCCGCCGAGCGGCCGGACGTGTTGGCCCTGCAGGAGCTGCGGGACTTCGACTCCGGTGACGTGCTCGCCGACTTCGCGGGCCGGGTGGGGATGCGTCCCCACCTGGCCCGTTCCTGCTTCGGTCAGCCGGTGGCGGTGCTGCTGCGACCGCCGCTGCGCGCCCTCTCCGCGACCCGGGTACGCCGGCCGTTCCACCACGCCGCGCAGCGGGTCACCGTGGCGACCACCGCCGGCCCGCTGACGGTGCTGAGCGTCCACCTGGACCCGTACTCGGGGCTGCGGAGGCGCGTCGAGGCGGGCTGGGCCGCCGCCGCGCTGCGCCGCGCGCCGGGGGAGCTGGGGCTGCTGGCCGGCGACCTCAACACCCTCGACCCGGTCGCCGACCATACCGACCGCATCGCCCGGCTCCCGGCCGCGTACCGCCGCCGGCACCTGCGCCGGGACGGGCGGACGGTGGAGACCCGGGCGGTGGCCCGGCTGCTCGCCGCCGGCCTGGTCGACCTGTACGCGACGCCGGCCGGCCGGCGGCGGGAGGGGACGCCGCCCGACGGCGGGTTGACCGCGCCCACCCGGCACGGCGGCGGGGCGGAGTTCTCCGGGATGCGGCTGGACTATCTGCTCGGCACGGCTGCGCTCGCCGGCCGGGTGCGGGACTTCCGGGTGCTCCGGGGCGGCGAGACCGAGTACGCCTCCGACCACTACCCGGTCGTCGCGGACCTGGACCTCGACCCCGCCTGACCGCCCTGGCCTGACCGTCTCGGCCCGCCTGACCGGCCTCGGCCCGCTCCAGGGCACGGTCGGTGGCGCGCGCGGCCCACTCCGGTGCGCCCCCGGGGGTCGGGGCGGCGGTGCGGTTGCCGGTGCCGACTACCGTGAGCCGGTGATCAACTCGTCGAGCCCGGAGCCGGGGAACGCCGGTGCCCCGCCCGCCCCGCTGTTGGTCGCCGTCGCCCGGGGAATCGCGCTCGTCGTGGTGGTGCCCCTGCGGCTGGCCTGGGAGCTGGTCGCCGTGGTCGGCCGCTGGCTGTACCGCTGGCTGCTTGCGCCGGTCGGCCGGTTCCTGGACCGCTGGCTGCTGCGCCCGCTGGGCTGGCTGCTGCGGCACCTGGTGTGGCTGCCGCTGGTGTGGCTCGGCCGGGGGTTGGCCTGGCTGCTCCGGACGCTGGTCTGGGTGCCGCTGGTGTGGCTGGGTCGGGGGCTGGCCTGGCTGGCGTACCACCTGATCTGGCTGCCGGTGCGCTGGCTGGCCCGGCTCCTCGCCCCGCTCGGACGCCTGCTGGTGGCCGGGCTCGCGGCGCTCGGCCGGTGGCTGGCGGCGGTGGGCCGGGTGCTGCTGCACGCGCTCGCGTGGGCGTGGTGGGCGGCGGGGCGGCTGCTGTGGTGGTGCTACGCGCTCACCCTGCGCCCGTTCGTGCTCGGGGCGGGCTGGCTGTGGCGTCACGCGGTCCGGCCGGTGGGGCGGGCGGTCGCCGCCGCGTGGCGGGCGACGGTGTCGCCGGCGGCCCGGTGGGTGCGCCGCGCCGTGCTGGACCCGGTCCGCCAGGCGACCCGCGAGGTGCTGACCGCCCTCGGCCTGCGCGGCTGACCCCCCGACGTCGCCCCGATGGGCGGTGCCCGGGCGGGATCCTGGTGCGAACCGGCCCCTCCAATCCCCAGGACCGGTGCTGGAGCCGCGGCCCGGGTGGCGTCACAGGAGCAGGTTGAGCAGGACGGTCAGGACGACCGACGCGACGATCGAGAAGAGGATCATCAGCAGGCAGCCCAGGCCGCCGCCGGCCGGACGGATCTCCGTGTTGCCGATGCGCATGTCGTCACCTGTTCGTCAGCGAGGGGGCGAGGAGGGCGCGGATCGCGTCGGCGACCTGCGCCGGGGCGGTGGTCACGACGTTGTGCGCGGCACCCGGCACGGTGACCGTACGGGCGTGCGGCACCAGCCGGCCCACCTGCGAGCGCCAGGCCGGCGGCACGACCGGGTCCCGGGAGCCGGCGACCACCAGGGTCGGCGCGGCGATGCGGACCAGGTCCGCCTCGATGCCGTTGTGCACCGAGTGCGACAGCGTCGCGTGGACCCGCCAGGGGCGGGCGTCGAGGACGTCCCGGGCCAGGATCGGCGCCTGCAACGGCGCCTCCCGCAAGGTGTCCACGAGCCAGCGTCCGAACTGTCCCCGCCGGGACCGGGCGGCCGGGTCGCTGGTCGGGCCGGCGAGCACCACGGCCCGGACCGCGTCGGGGTGCCGGGCGGCCAGCGCCGCGACGACCTCCGCGCCGAACGAGTGCCCGAGCAGGCAGACGGGCGGCATCCGGTACGCGGCCAGCCAGGCGGCCAGGTGCGCGGCGTGCTCGACCACGTCGTACGCGCGGCCGGGGCGCTCGGTCAGCCCGAAGCCGGGCAGGTCGGGCGCGTACACCGGATGGGTGTCGCCCAGCGCCAGGGCGAGCGGGGTCAGGTAGCGGTGGGACACGGCCAGCCCGTGCACCAGCACGACCGGGGTGGCGGCGGTGCCCGGGTCGCCCGCGCGGCGGGTGTGCGTACGCAGCCCGTCGACCAGCCGCCACTCGCTGGTCAGCCCGGCGGCCGGCTTCGGGGCGGCCAGCGCGAGGCGCAGCTCCGCGGGGCCGAACCGGCCCGGCGGGGTCGCCCGGGGCCGGCGGGTCGCTGTCGCCCTCACAGCTCGCGCAGCCTCGGCAGGAGCTGCTCCTGCGCCCAGTCCAGGAACATCGGCTGCGTCTCGCCGCCCACCTGCACGATCGCCACGTGGGTGAAGCCGGCGTCGACGAACTTCCGGAACGCCTCGACGTGCCGGTCCACGTCGGGGCCGCAGGAGACCCCCTCGGCCACGTCCTCCTCGCGGACGAACTGGGTGGCGGCGGCGAACGACTCCGGCCCGGGCAGGTCCGCGTTGACCTTCCAGCCCATCCCGAACCAGCGGAACTGGTCGTGCACGATCTTGCGGCACTCCGCCTCGTCCGGGCCGTAGCAGATGGCCACCTGGCCGTAGCGGGGCTGCCCGGCGCCGCCGGCCTCGTCGTACATCTCGATGATGTGCGGGTCGGGCTCGGTGGCGACGAGGCCGTTGCCGTACTCGGCGGCGAGGGTGACCGACTGGCGGCCGGAGGCGGCGACGGCCATCGGCACCGGCCGGGCCGGCCGGTCCCACACGTAGGCGTCGGGCACGTCGTAGTGGTTGCCCGAGAAGGTCAGCGTCTCCCCGTTGAGCAGCGGCCGGATGATCTGGAGGGCCTCCTCGAACATCTCGTGCCGCTGCTGCACGTGCGGCCAACCGCCGACCACGTGCTCGTTGAGGTTCTCGCCCGCGCCCAGGCCGAGGGTGAACCGGCCGTCCGAGAGCACCCCCACGGTGCTGGCCTTCTGCGCCACGACCGCCGGGTGGTAGCGGCGGATCGGGCAGGTAACGAAGGACATCAGCTCCGCCCGGCTGGTGGCGTGCGCGACCGCGCCGAGCACCGACCAGGCGTACGGGGAGTGGCCCTGGGAGTCCAGCCACGGGTAGTAGTGGTCGGAGATGACGAGCTGGTCGAAGCCGGCCGCCTCCGCCCGCACCGCGTAGTCGACCAGCTGCTTGGGGCCGGCCTGCTCGCACATCAGGGTGTAGCCGACGCTGACCATGGATGTCTCCTTCCGACCCGGGCGGATCATCCCCGGATACCCCTGTCCGGCCGGCTCAACCCTCGCGTCCGGTGTCGACGGGCCGCTGCTTAACCGGTTCATTGCGTGACCGGCCGGACCGGCCTACGCTGATCCCTGCGCCGCCGGGAGCCGGGCGGCGGCTGTCGGGCTGCAGCCGCCATCCCCTGTGACGTCCCACCCCCACCTGGGCAGCGGGGGTCCTCCCTTTGAGGAAGGCCATGAAGAAGAGACTCTCCGCCGCCGGTGCGGCCCTGATCGCGCTGCTGGTCGCCGTCCTGGCGTTCGGCCAGCCGGCGCGGGCCGCGACCGGCTTCTCCGTCGCCGACGGCAAGCTCTACGACGCAGGAGGCAGCGAGTTCGTCATGCGCGGCGTGAACCACGCGCACACCTGGTACCAACAGCAGACCAGCTCCTTCGCCAACATCAAGGCGCTCGGGGCGAACACCGTGCGGGTGGTGTTGGCCAGCGGCCAGCGGTGGACGAAGAACGACACCGCCGACGTCGCCAACGTCATCTCGCTGTGCAAGGCCAACCGGCTGATCTGCGTGCTGGAGGTGCACGACACCACCGGCTACGGCGAGCAGAGCGGGGCGGCCACCCTGGACCAGGCGGTCGACTACTGGCTGAGCGTCTCCAGCGCCCTCGCCGGCCAGGAGAAGTACGTCATCGTCAACATCGGCAACGAGCCGTACGGCAACCAGGGCTACGGCACCTGGGCGACCGACACCGCCAACGCGATCAAGCGGCTGCGGGCAGGTGGCCTGACGCACACCATCATGGTCGACGCCCCCAACTGGGGTCAGGACTGGTCGTTCACCATGCGCGACAACGCCGCCTCGGTCTTCGCGGCCGACCCCCAGAAGAACACGGTCTTCTCCATCCACATGTACGGCGTCTTCGACACCGCCGCCGAGATCGGCGACTACCTCGGCCGGTTCCGTGCCGCCAAGCTGCCGATCGTGGTCGGCGAGTTCGGCTTCGACCACTCCGACGGCAACCCCGACGAGGACACCATCCTCTCTTACAGCCAGGCCAACGGGATCGGTTACCTGGGCTGGTCGTGGAGCGGCAACGGCGGTGGCGTCGAGTACCTCGACATGGTCACCAACTTCAACCCCGCCGCCCTGACCACATGGGGCCAGCGCATCTTCAACGGGGCGAACGGGATCAAGGCCACCGCGAAGGAGGCGACGGTCTTCGGCGGCACCCCGCCGCCGACCACCCCGCCGCCGACGACGCCCCCGCCCACCACCCCGCCGCCCACCACGCCCCCGCCGACGACTCCGCCGCCGGGCGGCTGCACCGCGGCGTACACCGTGACCAACCAGTGGCAGGGCGGCTTCCAGGGTGAGGTGAAGGTGACCGCCGGCTCGGCGGCGATCACCGGCTGGACGACGAAGTGGACGTTCCCGGGAGGCCAGACCGTCAGCCAGTCCTGGAGCACCGTCCTGAGCAGCAGCGGGGCGACCGTCACGGCCCGCAACGCCGACTGGAACGGCCGGCTGGGCGCCGGGGCCAGCACCAGCTTCGGCTTCATCGCCAGCGGGAACGGCACCAACGCCACGCCCGCGGTGACCTGCACCGCGAGCTGAGATCACGCACCAGGAGGTGGCCGGGTCCGCACGGACCCGGCCACCTCCTTGCGGCAGGGGGTGTGTCATCGGTCGACGGGAAACCGGGCTCGGCAGGCCCGTCCCGCCGGCTGCGCGTCAACTGATCACGGGCTTGGTCAGGCCGGCGGAGGTTCGCCAGCCACGGCGAGGCGGGCGGCGCGCATCGTCAGGTAACGCTGCTCGGGCAGGCTCGTGGTCAGGCCGGCGGCGACCCGGTACGCGGCCACCGCCCGCTTCCGGTCGCCGGCCATCTCGTGCAGGTGGGCGCGGGCGGCGGGCAGCCGGTGGTGCCCGGCGAGCCGGGGGTCGGCGTCCAGGGCGTCCAGGGCCGCCAGGCCGGCGGCCGGGCCGTGCACCATGGCGGTCGCCACCGCGCGGTTGAGGGAGACGACGGGGTTGCCGGAGGCGCGCTCCAGCACCTCGTACAGGGCGAGGATCTGCGGCCAGTCGGTCTCGGCGGTGCTGGGCGCCTCGTCGTGCAGGGCGGCGATGGCCGCCTGGAGCTGGTACGGCCCGACCGGCCCGCGCGGCAGCGCCCAGGTGACCAGGGCGACCCCCTCGGCGATGGCCGCCGCGTCCCACCGCCCGCGGTCCTGGTCGGCCAGGGAGATCAGCTCACCCGAGGGCCCGGTCCGCGCGGCGGCGCGGGCGTCGGTGAGCAGCATCAGCGCGAGCAGCCCGGCGACCTCGGCGTCGGAGGGCAGGAGCGCGCGCAGGGCCCGGGTCAGCCGGATCGCCTCCTCCGACAGGTCGACCCGGCGCAGGTCGGCGCCCAGGCTGGCGGTGTGCCCCTCGGTGAAGATCAGGTAGAGCACGTGCCGCACGGCGGCCAGCCGGGCCTCCCGCTCGGCGGGCTCGGGCATCCGGAACGGAATGCCCGAGCCGCGGATGCGCTGCTTGGCGCGGCTGATCCGCTGGGCCATGGTGGCCTCGGGCACGAGGAAGGCCCGGGCGATCTCGGCCGTGCCGAGGCCACCGACCGCACGCAGGGTCAGCGCGATCGCCGACGCCGGCGTGAGCGCCGGGTGGCAGCAGAAAAAGAGCAGCGTCAGGGTGTCGTCCCGGTCGGTGCCCAGCTCCTCGTCCGGCGGCGGCGCGGCGCGCCGGTCGTCCGGCTCGCGGCGGGCGACGAGGTCCTCGCGCCGCCGCCGGGCCGACTCGCCGCGCACAACTTCGACCATCCGCCGGTACGCGACCTGGATCAGCCAGCCGCGCGGGTTGTCGGGCAGCCCCTCCACCGGCCACTGGGTCGCCGCCGCCAGCAGCGCCTCCTGCACGGCGTCCTCGGCGGTGGAGAAGTCGCCGAACCGGCGGGCGAGCACGCCGAGGACCTGCGGCGCCAGCTCGCGCAGCAGGTCCTCGGCGGAGGGGGCGGCGTCCAGGCGTCACATCTCCTGCGGGGGCGCCGACATGACCGGGTGCACCTCGATGGGCATGTTCAGCGGTCGGCCGCCGGGGCCCGGCGCGGTGGAGATGCGCGCGGCGAGCTCGACGGCCCGCTCGGGGCTGTCGCAGTCCACGATCCAGTAGCCGGCGAGGAACTCCTTGGTCTCGGCGAACGGCCCCTCGGTGACCACGGGCGCGCCGCCGGCACCCGCCCGGACGATCTTCGCCTGGGCCGGCCCGGCGAGCCCCTGGCCGTCGACGAACTCGCCGTCGGCGGCCAGCTTGGCGTTGACCTCGCCCATGAACCCGATGTGCGCCCGGATCTCCTCGGGCGTCCACGTGTCGATCGGGGGGAAGTCCGTGCCGGCGGCGCTGAACTGCATCAGCAACATGTACTTCACGTCTGGCTCCTCACGACTGCGCACCATCATCGGTGCTCTCACCCGTCGGTAGAAGCCGGCACTCCGGTTCTCGACATCCCGGCGGAGCAATCTCCGAGGAATTTCCGCCGCCCCCTCAGCCGGCGGCGGTGACCTCCGGCAGCACGGTCTGCTCGGGTGCGGACCGATGCCTGATCGACGTGTCCCGGCGACTAGTGGGGCCGGCGCGGCCGGCGGACACCTGCCCTCGCCGGCCCCGAAATGGGGTCGCGGCTGACGTCGCCGGTCGCGATCCTTCTGTCGTGGATCAGCATTCACGTGACATCGTCGAGCACTACACGTTGCGGTACCGCGAAGACGCCCGACTGGATTCCCGGCCGCAGGCGCGGCTGGAGCGCACGCGGACGAGGGAACTCCTGCGGGAACTGTTGCCGCCCGCGCCGGCCCGGGTGCTGGATGTCGGCGGCGGGCCCGGCGTCTACGCGCGGACGCTCGTCGCCGCCGGTCACCGTGTCCGTCTCGTGGATCTGGTGTCGGGCCACGTGGCGCAGGCCGCCGGCGGCCAGCCTCCCGTCGACGCGGTGGTGGCCGACGCCCGTGCGCTGCCCGAGGAGGACGACCACTACGACGTCACGTTGCTTCTGGGCCCCCTCTACCATCTGGTGCGCGGCGAGGACCGGTTGAAGGCCCTGGGTGAGGCCGTACGGGTGACCCGCCCCGGTGGCCGGGTCGTCGCCGCGGCGATCTCGCGTTTCGCGGGACCGATCGACTTCGCCGCCACCGGTCGGCTGACCGGGGAGGCGGTCCAGGAAGCTCGGGCGTTGCTCACGGACGGGGTGAACGACCCGCGCAGCAACTTCACCCCGGCCTACTTCCACCGGACCGAGGAACTGCGCGACGAGTGCCGGGTCGCCGGCCTGACCGACGTCGTGGTGCACGGACTCGAAGGACCGGCCTGGACGGCCGCCGAGGCCGCGGCGAACGGGCCGCTGGCCGACGTCGTCTTCAGCGGCGCGTTGGACCTCGCCCGGGTCTACACCAGCGAGCCCGCGCTGATCGCCGCGAGCGCACATCTCCTCGCCACCGGTCTGGTCCCGGCAGGAGGCGGGCGACGTCCACCGGTCGGATAGCCGTACGGGCCGCAGCCACGCTGGGTGCTCTCGTCGGCGGGCGCGCCCTCACAGGCACTTCACAGCGCCTCCGGTTAGGGTCCCGGGAAGTCAGCGACCGGCTCCAGGTGGAGCGCGGTGTCTTTGCGCGGGAGTTCCGATGGTCTTCAAGAAGATGTTGAGCGCGTTCGGCGTGGGCGGGCCGAGCGTCGACACCGTCCTGACCAACCCGAACACCCGGCCCGGCCTGACCCTCGAGGGCCAGGTGAACCTGCTCGGCGGTGACACGCCGGCCAACATCGAGCAGGTCGTCGTCGGCCTGGTCACCCGGGTCGAGATCGAGGGCCACAACACGGAGTACGCCGGCGTCATGGAGTTCCACCGGCTGCCGGTCAGCGGCCCGCTCCAGCTCGCCCCGAAGCAGCAGCTCGCCATCCCGTTCCAGCTCTCGGTGCCGTGGGAGACCCCGATCACCGACGTCTACGGTCAGCGGCTGCGCGGCATGACGATGGGGCTGCGCACCGAGCTGGCCATCGCCCGGGCGGTGGACAAGGGCGACCTGGACCAGGTCAACGTGCACCCGCTGCCGGTGCACGAGCGGATCCTGGAGGCGTTCCAGCGGCTCGGCTTCCGGTTCAAGCACGCCGACCTGGAGCGCGGCCGCATCCGGGGCACGCAGCAGACGCTGCCGTTCTACCAGGAGATCGAGTTCTTCGCCTCGCCCCAGTACGCAGGCACCATCAACGAGGTCGAGCTGACCTTCGTCACCAGCCCGCACGGGGTCGAGGTCATCCTGGAGTGCGACAAGCGCGGCGGGTTCCTCACCGCCGGGCACGACGTCTTCGGCCACTACCGCGTCTCGCACGATGAGGCCGACCGGACGGACTGGGCCCAGGTGGTCGACGGCTGGCTGCGCGAGACGACGTCCCGTTACGGCAGCCTGCGCGGCGCCCACGGCTTCGGCGGGCACGGTCACGGCCGGGGGCCCGGCATGGGCGGCATGGTGGCCGGTGCCGCGCTCGGGGTCGCCGGGGGCATGATCGCCGGCGAGATGATCGAGGACGCGTTCGAGGGCGACTTCGGCGGCTTCGAGGAGTAGGACCACACACGACGGTGGCCTCCGGGACGACAGTCCCGGAGGCCACCGTGTTGTGTGCAGCGGGGCCCGGTCAGTGCCGGGCCTTGCGCTCCTCACCACTGCGCCAGTTGCTACCGGCCTTGGCCAGACCACGGCTACCCAGGTATCCGATGGTCAGCAGCGTGACCATGAACCAGGCGTTGTCGGCCCGGAAGATGTCCACCCCGGTCGTGTTCCGCCCGACCAGCTGCGAGGCGGCCAGCACGCCGATCACGGCCGCGATGTAGACCCAGAACTCGGTGGTCCGCAGCGACGGCTTGGTCTCCGTGCCGGGCGCCTGCATGGGCTCCCGGTGTCCGTCGTGCATCATCGGCAACGGACGGGTGGGCGTCTCCTGGATGGCCCGGTCCTGCATCGCGCGGTTGGGCGCGTCCTGCGTCGGCCGGTTCATCGGCCTGGTGGAAGCAGCCTGCGTGCTCATCTTGTCCTCCTCAGGATGCGATGAGTCGTACCTGCGTTCCCTCGCCCCGCTACCGCGTGTCGGCCACGGCACGGTTCGCGTTCATGGCGGGGGCACCCGCCGTCTACCCGAGCCGGCGGGGGCAGTAACCCCACGGCTGACGGGAAAAGGCCGACCACCATGGCCCAGCGCCCCGGAAGAGCAGCGTCGATCATGCAGCTGTGGTGGGGTGCAAAACGCCCGAACGGGCATCCAGCCGGCACCACGACTGCATGATCGACCGAGGCGTGGGCCGGCCGGTGTGGGGCGTCGGGCGGGTTTGCCGGCCCGGCCCTCGGGCACGCAATCCGGACCGACACTTCTGCGAGGTGATGGACGTGCGCGAGGACGACATGCGACAGGACGCCGCCCGGCGGGCCGAGGACCGGATCGCCGGCGGCGTGTACGGCGAGGGTGCCCTGGACGAGGTGACGGTGCCCCCCACCGACGTGCAGCGGGTCATCCAGGACGAGGACCCGGACGACCCCGCCCACGTCCCAGTCGACCCGGAGGTGCTGCGGGACGGCGGACCGACCCGGGGACAGGGCGCGGTCACCACGACCGGCGGCACCGCCGGCCCGGCCAGCGTGCGCCGGGTGGCCCGGCAGCCGGAGCAGCACCGCGGCAAGGTGGCCCCGACCACCACGGGCGACGCCACCACGGGCGGCCTGAGCACCCCGGCGGCCGGCTCCACCAGCGACCAGTCCGGCCCCGCCAGCCAGGTGGGCGACTTCACCCCGGACTGACCCACCCACCCCACCGCCCGCCCACCGCCCGCCCGCCCGCCCGGCCCTCGGTCCCTGCGGGGCGATCATGAGGTTGGCGGCGATGTGGATCTCCAAGACTGCCGCCAACCTCATGATCACCGGGGGCGGGCGGGCCGGGGGCGGGAGCGGGGCCAGGGTGGGCGGGTCGGTGGGTCAGGTGGGGCGGAGGATGCCGAGGCGTTGGGTGGCGCGGGTGAGGGCGACGTAGAGGTCGCTGCGGCCCCGCGGTGACTCCGCCACGATGCGGTCGGGGTCGACCAGGAGGACCGAGTCGAATTCGAGCCCCTTGGCCTGGCCGACGGTGAGCACCACCACGCGGCTCTCCAGCTCCGGGTCCTCGCCGACGGCCGCCTCGGGCAGGGCGGCGGTGAGCGCGGCGCCCAGCTCGTCGACCCGGCCGGCCGGCACGATCACCCCGAGCCGGCCGTCGTCCAGGCCGGCCGCCTCGTGGGTGCTGGCGGCCACCAGCTCCGCCGTCAGGCGCTCCGGCGCCACCGCGCGGTCCCACGGCGGCACCCCGCTGGAGCGCACGGAGCGGGGCGGGCGCAGCGCCGGATCGATCTCGGCGAGCACCTCGGCGGCGACCGCCATGATCTCGGCCGGGGTGCGGTAGCTGACGGTCAGCTCCTCCAGCCGCCAGCGCTGCGCCACGTACGGCTCCAGCGCGTCGGCCCAGGACGGGGTGCCGGACAGCGCGCCGGTCTGGGCCACGTCGCCGACGATGGTCATCGAGCGGCTCGGGCAGCGGCGCATCAGCAGCCGCCAGGCCATCGGCGACAGTTCCTGCGCCTCGTCGACGATCACGTGCCCGAACGCCCAGCGCCGGTCGGCCGCGGCCCGCTGGGCGGTGGTCAGCCGGTCCGCCTCCTCCTGCCGCTCCAGCAGCCGGTCGGCGTCGATGAGGTCGGTGACGCCGAGGATCTCACCGCCGTCGGCCTCGTCCTCCACGTCGATGGAGCGGGAGCCCCGGGCGATCTCCAGCACGCCCTCGGCGTACTCCCGTTGCAGGGCCCGGATCCGCTCCCGGCGGGCGGCGGCGGCGCGCTCGTCCTCGCCCAGCAGCTCGGCCGCCTCGTCCAGCAGCGGCACGTCGGCCGGCGTCCAGCCGCCCGGCTCGCGGTGCAGCATGGCCCGCTCCGCGTCGGTGAGCATGGGCGCGGCGGCGGCGATCCGCCCGGTGGAGGCGTAGAGGTCGGCGAGCAGGCGCTGCGGGGTGAGCACCGGCCAGAGCTGGTCCAGCACGGCCCGCACCTCGGGCTCATCGCGCAGCTCGCGGCGGATCTCCGCCACGTCGGCCTCGTCGAGCAGGTTCTCCCCGCCCAGCGGGTCCGCGCCGATCCGCTCGGCGACCTGGGCCGCGAGGGCGTGGACGATCTCGACGTCGAAGAGCACCCGGGCCAGGTTGTGCGGCCGGTCGGACCGGCGGGCCCGGTCCCGGGCGGCGCGGACGGTCTCGGGGTCGAGCCGCAGCACCTCCTGCTGCGGCAGCTCGATCTCCAGCGGCTCGTCGGGCACGCACTGCCGGTCCCGGACGGCGGCGGCCAGCACCCCGACCATCACCGCGCGGCCCTTGAGCGCGGCGGTCGCGGCGGGCTCGGCCCGGCGCGCGCTGACCCCCGGGAAGAGGTCGCCCTGGGTCCGCAGCAGCACGCCCGTCTCGGCCAGCGCCGGGAGCACCTGGGAGATGTAGCGCAGGAACGTGGCGTTCGGGCCGACCAGGAGCACGCCCCGGGTGGAGAGCTGTTCGCGGTGGGTGTAGAGCAGGTACGCGGCGCGGTGCAGCGCGACGGCGGTCTTGCCGGTGCCCGGACCGCCCTGCACCACCAGCACGCCCGGCAGGTCGGCGCGGATGATCCGGTCCTGCTCGGCCTGGATGGTCTCGACGATGTCGCGCATCCGGCCGGTGCGGCCCGCGTTGAGCGCCGCGAGCAGCGACGCCTCCCCGGTCAGCTCCTCGTGCGCGGTGGGCGAGGCCGTGGCGAGGTCCAGGACCTCGTCGTTGAGCGCGGTCACCTTGCGTTCCCGGGTGCGCAGGTGCCGGCGGCGGCGCACTCCCTGCGGATTGGCCGCGGTGGCGAGGTAGAAGGCGCGGGCCGCCGGGGCACGCCAGTCCATCAGCAGCGGGTCGTAGTCGCCGCTGGCATCGAAGATCCCGATCCGGCCGATGTAGTGCGGGCCGCCGTCGTCGGTGTCGAGCCGGCCGAAGCAGAGGCCGCTCTCCACCGCGGAGTACTGCTCGACCTGGTCGGCGTACATCCGCACCGCACTGTCGCGCTGGGAACGGGCCTGTTGCGTGCCGCCGGTCGAACGCAGCTCGTCGGTCAACCGGTCGGAGGCCTGCTCACGCAGCTCGTCCAGCCGGCGATAGAGCATCGAGACGTATTCCTGTTCGCGGCCGATCTCGTCATCGGGCTGCAATTCGGCGGAATCGGCGGAATGCCTTGACAAGCCGTCTCCCATTGGGTTAGCATCTCTCTCGGAACGGCTTTCGAGAGCCGTTCTTTTTTGTTGCCTGAACTGAGAAAGATACCGTGTGCCGGCCGCCCCGACCAAGCGCGCCGGGCCACTCCACAGGCCGCCCCGCACAGACAGCGGGGGCCCGCCGTGTGGCGGGCCCCCGGACTGCCGGTGCTCAGCCCCTGGCCACCTCGTAGAGCCGCTCCGGCGTCACCGCGCCGGCGATCAGCCGACCGTCGTCGGTGAGCAGCGCGCTGAACAGCTTCCCGGTCAGTAGCCGGCCGCTGCCCCAGTCGCCGCTGACCTTCGGCAGCGCGCCGAGCAGCGCCGCCGGGTCTCCGGTTGACCCGTTCGAGGGGCGGCCGGGGGTGGCCCCGGCCCGGTCGCCGGGCGCGCCGGCGCCGTCGAGCCGCGCGACCACCACCGTGGCCCAGCTCTCGCCGACGGTACGCACGTCCGGCCGCTCACCGTCCGTGGGCCGCTTCCCGCGCGCGTCGGCGGACTGCCTGCCAACGGTCTCCTCGGTCACCTTCACCCCGGGCGGCGGGTTGAAGGTGAACTGGTCGGCGTCCGGCCGGGCGTACGACACCTGGGTGAAGGCCATCTCGAAGGCCGGCTTGTCGCTGCCGTCGGCGAAGACCTCGAAGCGCAGCGGCACGTGCTCCCGCGCGTCGATGGCGATGCGCACCTGGTGCACCAGCGAGGCGGCGTCGCGCGGGGCGAGCACCAGCTCGTACGCGTCCCGGCCGGCGACCGTGGCGGACCGGCCGACGCTCACCTCGGTGCTCGGGCCGATCGCCGCCAGGGCCCGGTCGGCCGCCTCGCCGGGGGTGGCCGGCAGCTCGGGGGTCTCGGCCCCGGCGGTGCCCTCGGGGAGCGTGCGGTGGGTGGCGGTGTTGGACCGGCTGTTCCAGGTCCACACGTCCCGGCCGTTGCGGATGACGTCCTGCTCGCCGAGCGTGTCCGTCAGGGCGATGCGCTGCCGGTCGGGCCCGGAGTGCCAGACCCGCAGCGTGTGCGTGCCGGTCAGCAGGCCGGTCAGGCCGTCGCCGCCGACCAGGTTGGCCAGCGGCGGCAGGCCCAGGTCGGCGCGCTGCACGACCGTGCCGGAGAGCCCCTCCAGCCGGGAGGTCTGCAGGTCGACCAGGAGTTGGGCGGCGGTACGCGGCGGCAGGCTCGGCTCGGCCTGGGCGGCGAACGTGCCGAGCGCGGCGCCGCCGCCGATGACGGTGGCGACGGCGGTCACGGGGACCAGCCAGCGTAGGACGGGACGGCTCTTCAGGACGGACATGTGACACCTCCTGCCGGACATCCTGCCTCCTCGACGCTGTGAGGGTGCTGAGGACGACCGGACGACCTTGGGCGCGCGGGTGGCACCCTTGGGACGTGCGGTTGCTGGTGGTGGAGGACGAGTCGCGGCTGGCGTCCGCCCTGCAACGGGGGTTGCAGGCCGAGGGGTTCGCGGTGGACGTGGCGGCGACCGGCCCCGAGGGGCTGGACGCGGCACGGCACGGCGGGTACGACGCGATGATCCTCGACGTGATGCTGCCCGGCCTCTCCGGCTACGAGCTGGTCCGCCGGCTGCGCGCCGAGGAGCACTGGCTCCCGGTGCTCATGCTCTCGGCCAAGGACGGCGAGTACGACCAGGCCGACGGACTGGACTGCGGGGCCGACGACTACCTCACCAAGCCCTTCTCGTACGTCGTGCTGCTGGCCCGGCTGCGGGCCCTGTTGCGCCGTGGCGCCCCCGAACGCCCCACGGTGCTCGCGGTCGGCGACCTGCGGCTCGACCCGGCCCGGCGGCGGGTGACCCGGGCCGACGCCGAGGTCGCGCTGACCAGCCGTGAGTTCGCGCTGCTGGACTACCTGATGCGCCGCCCCGGCGAGGTGGTCTCCAAGACCGAGCTGCTCGACCACGTCTGGGACGCCAGCGTCGAGACGGCACCCAACGCGGTCGAGGTCTACGTCGGGTACCTGCGGCGCAAGATCGGCCGGGAGCGCCTGGAGACGGTCCGCGGCGCCGGCTACCGGCTCGCGCCGTGACGCGGGGGGTGCGGGGGCGCCTGCGCGTCGCGCTCGGGCTGCGCGGGCGACTGATGGCGGTCGGGGTGCTCGGCGTCGCGGGGGGACTCGCCGTCGGGGGTCTCGTCCTGCTCGGCGTGCTGGGCTGGGCCCTGCAACGCGCCGTGGACACCGAGGCGTTCCGGACCGCCGACGCGGTCGCGCTGCTCGCCGCCGAGGAGGTCCTGCCCGATCCGCTGCCGGTGGCCGGCGGGCAGGTCCGGGTGCAGGTGATCGACGCCGGGGGCAGGGTGCGGGCCGCCTCGATCGACGCCGACCGGCTGGTGCCGATGGTGTCGCCGGAGCGGATCGACGCCGGCGCGCGGCAGCGGCTGACGGTGTCGGGGGAGCGGGTCGGCCTGGCCGGGCCGGTCCGGGTGGTGGCCGTGCCGGCGGGCACCGCCGCCGACCCGCGCACCGTCCTGGTGGCGCGGTCGCTGGCGGACGTGCGGCACAGCGCGCACGTCGTCCGGACCATCCTGCTGGTGAGCTTCCCGCTGCTGGTGGCGGTGCTCGCCGCCGTGGCCTGGCGGGTGGTCGGCGCGACCCTGCGCCCCGTCGAGGCGCTGCGCCGGGGCGCCGAGGAGATCACCGGGCGGGACGGGGGCGGGCGGCTGCCCGTACCGGCGTCGCAGGACGAGATCCACCGGCTGGCGGTCACGCTCAACGGGATGCTGGGCCGGCTGGAGTCCGCCCGCGACCGGCAACGGGCGTTCGTCGCCGACGCCGCGCACGAGCTGCGCAGCCCGCTGGCGAACATCCGTACCGAGCTGGAGGTCGCCCGGCGGCTGGCCGACCGGACGGACTGGACGGCGGTGTCCGCGAACCTGCTCGCCGACACCGAGCGGCTCGGTCGGCTCGTCGACGACCTGCTGCTGCTGGCCCGGCTCGACGAGAGGCCGCCGGCGCGGGTCACCGGGCCGGTCGAGCTGGGTGCCCTGCTGGCGGCGGTGGCCGCCCGGTACCCGTCGCCGCCGGTGCGCCTCGACGCGCCGGCGGCGCCGCTGTGGACCGAGGGCGACCCCGACGAGCTGCGCCGGATCCTGACCAACCTGGTCGACAACGCGGTCCGGCACGCCCACGGCGAGGTGGTGCTGGCCGCCGGGCCGCCCGTGCACCCCGAGGGCGGCGACGGCGCGATGACGTACCACCTGGTGACGGTGACCGACGACGGGCCGGGGATCCCGGTGGCGGACCGGGAGCGGGTCTTCGGCCGGTTCACCCGGCTCGACGACGCCCGGGCCCGGGACGACGGCGGCGCCGGCCTCGGCCTGGCCATCGTGCGCGAGCTGGTCCGCCGGGCCGGCGGCGGCATCGAGCTGACCGACGCCCGTCCCGGCCGGGCCGGCGGTCCGGGGCTGCGGGTACGGCTGCTGCTGCCGGCCCTGCCCGACCCGGAGCGTCCCTGACGGACACGGCGTCCGGTGCCGGCCCGTGACCACGCCCACCCGTGACCGCGCCGGCCCGGGGCCCACGCCGCACGCCCGGCGTGGGCCTTGGGACACGTCGGCCGCCCCGGAAACATGCCGGCCCGTCAGCCGCGGCGGGTGCAGACCTCCTGCGCGCGGGCGATCGTGTCGGTCGACCACACGACCGCGACCGTGAAGCAGTAGTCGGTGCTGCGGTTCAGGCCGTAGACGACGAAGGCGGTGGTGCCGGCGGGCAGGTTGGCGAAGGCCGTCTGCGCCTGGCCGACCCGGCCGCCGGAGATGACCACCGGGCCCTCCCCGCCGGCCGGGTACGTCCAGCGCAACGCCACGTTGTCGCGGTTGTCCCGCAGCGTCACCGAGCCCGGCGGGGTGCCGGGGGAGGCCACGGCCCCCATCGTCGGGCCGGCGGCGGGCGGGGTGCCCGTGCCGGCCGGTCCCCCGGCCGGCGTGGAGGTCCGGGCGCCGGTCGCGGCCGGGGGCGCCGGGTCGGGGTCACCGTCCACCCCGGCCACCCCGGCGATCACGGCGGCCGTGCCCAGCAGCACCACCACGACGCCACCGACGACGAGCGGCAGCAGCCGGTTGTTGCGCCGCGACGGCGCGCGGTGCACCGGCACGGGCAGCAGCCGCGACGGCTGGTAGGGCTCCTCGGGCGCGCCGGGCTGGCGGACCCGGTGCACCCCGTCGGCCTCGTCGGTGGCGGCGCCGCCGGCCAGGGGTACGACCGACGGCGGTACGGCGCTGTCGGCCGGACCGTCCCCGGCGTCGGCCTCGGGGGGCCACCAGCCGGGTGGCGGGTCCTCCGTCGGCTGCCGGGGCGTCGGCACCACGTGCGGTGGCCCGGCGTACGGATCCGGCTCCGCCGGGCGGTAACCCGGCTGCGAGGGGTGGAAGGCCGTCGACGGCCCGTCGCCCGGGGGCGGCGTGCGCGCGGACGGCACGATCGGGCCGTCCCGGCCGACGGGTGCGGTGTCGGCGCAGGCGTGGTCCGGATTGGCCGCCGCCCGGGCCAGCGTCGCCACCTGCGCCGCCAGCGGATCGTCCGCCGGCAGGTGCTGTCGGCACAGCTCCCGGGCGAGCGCCAGGTTGTCGTGCGCCTCGGCGAACTGCCCGCAGTCGCGCTGCATCGCCCCGAGCCGGGCCAGCATCTTGATGCCGCTGGGGTGGCCGTCGCCGTAGACCTCGCGGTGCAGCTCCCAGGCGTCCTGCAACCGGTCGCGGGCCACCTGGCACTGGCCGCGCGCGTACTCCACCGTGGCCAGGTCGGCGTGGGCGGCGAGCACCCGCAGCGACTCGGGACCGTCGAGCGCGGTCAGCTCGATGATCACTTCCTGGTAGAGCCGGGCGGCGCGGGACCAGCTGCCGACCCGGTGCAGCACCGCCGCGAGGGTGGCCGCGGCGGCCACCGTGCGCTGGTCGGAGCGCCCGTGCAGCCGGGTCGTGGCCGCGTACGCGAACGCGGCCCAGCCCCGGGCCGAGTGCGGCTCGCCGAGGGCGACCAGCACGCGGGCCTGGAGGCTGGCGGCCTCGGCCAGCTCGGGCGTGGCGTTGGCCGGACGCGGGTCCGCGTCGGTCAGCGCGTCGGCGAGCAGCCGTTGGGCGCCGGCGAGGTCGCCGGCGGACACCAGGTGGTGCGCCTGGTCAGTCAGATCACCGAAGCCGGAAGGCACGCCCCATCGTGCTCATCCGACGACGGTAAGTACAAGACCCGGACCGGGGTGGATTGGTCAAGAACCGGTCAGGTGTGCGGCGAGCGTCTCGCTGATCCGGCGCAACTGGTCCACCTGGGCCGGGCTCAACGCGTCGAACAGGTGCCGGCGTACCCCCTCGACGTGGCCGGGCGCGGCGGCGGCGAGGGTGGCGAAGCCCTCGTCGGTCAGGACCGCAATCTGCCCGCGCCGGTCGGTCGGGCACTCCTCGCGGCGGACCCAGCCGGCCGCCTCCAGGCGGGCCGCGGCGTGCGAGAGGCGGCTGCGCGAGGAGCCGGTGGCCTCGGCCAGGTCGCTCATCCGCAGTTGCCGCTGCGGCGCCTCGGAGAGCCGGACGAGGATCTCGTAGTAGGCGTGCGGCATCCCGGCGTCGCGTTGCAGCTCCCGGTCCAGCGCCTCCATCAGCGCCCGGGAGGCGGTCAGGTACGCGCGCCAGGTGCGCTGCTCGTCGGGATCCAGCCAGCGGGTCATGACGGCCATCATACGCCATTTAGTTGAACGCTCAACAAAAACGCGCTAGCGTCGGTGGCATGGGAATCCACCGCCTCAACCACGCCGTGCTCTACGTCAGTGACCTCGCCCGCAGCGTCGCCTTCTACCGCGACGTGCTGGGCTTCCGGCCGATCCCGATGACGCCGGACGGCTTCCGGGGCGCCGCCTTCCTCCAGGCGCCCGGCTCCACCAACGACCACGACCTGGGCCTGTTCGAGGTCGGCGCGGGCGCCGGTCGCTCCACCGCCGGCCGCGGCACCGTCGGGCTCTACCACCTGGCCTGGGAGGTCGACACCCTCGACGAGCTGGCGGCCACCGCGCAGCGGCTCGCCGCCGCCGACGCCCTGGTCGGCGCGTCCGACCACGGCACCACCAAGAGCCTCTACGGCCAGGACCCGGACGGGCTGGAGTTCGAGATCGTCTGGCTGGTGCCCGCCGACCGGCTCGACGACGCCGCCCTGGCCGCGCGCAAGCGGATCGGCCGGCTCGACCTGGACGCCGAGCGGCGGCGCTACGGCGGCCAGACCCGTGGCGGCGTGGGCGTCTCCGTCCCGGCCTGACCCGCCCCGGCGACGCGTGCGGACCCGCCCCGGCGCCGACGGCGTCCCGTCCGGACCCGCCCCGGGACGCCGCGACGCCGGGCCCGTCGGGGGAGCTGTGTCCGGCCCGGGGCGGGCGTGCGGTAGAACGGCAGCATGCCGACCGACGCCGTCCTGCGCGAGCTGCTCGTCCGACACCTGGAGACCTGGCTGCCGGGGGCGCTGCACCGCGCCCGCCGGGCCACCCTCGCCCTGGCGTACGCGGGCGGCGACGCCGGCTCCGCGGAGGCCGCCCTGCGGGTGGTCGCCGGGCACGCCGACCGGCTGCGCGGTCGCCAGCTCACCGTGCTGGTGCTCGCGGACGACACCGGGGAACTGCCGGCCCGGCTCGGGGCCGTGGAGGCGGAACTGCCGGCGGGCGTCGCCGTGCACCTCGTGCCCGGCGGCCCGGCCCGGCTGCCGGTGGCGGTGAAGGCGGCCGGCGCGGCCGGCGCGCCCCTGCTCTCCGTCGTGGACGACGCCGCCGCCGATCCCGCCGTCCTGACCGCCGCGGCGGCCGGCAAGCCGGCGGACGTGCTGCTCGCCACCGCCGCCGGCACCCCCGCGCGCGCCGCCCTCGCCGGCGCCGGTTTCCCGCTGACGACCGAGGTGGAGCTGGTGCCCGCCGACGGCGCCCCCGCGCGGCTGCTCGCCTTCGCGACCGGGTCGGACAAGAGCCTGGAGGCGTTCAAGGAGGCGCTCTGGGCGGTCGACGGTGCCGCCGGCGTGCGCTACCGCGACCCGGCGGGCCGGCTGCTCGACGTCGTCCCGTCCCCGGAACCCGGCCCGCTGCACCGCGAGTTGCTGGCCGAGCTGGCGCGCTCCGGCCCGCGTACGGTCACCGAGCTGCGCCGGCACGCCCTCACCGCGACCGCCTACCGGTCGTCCGACGCCGTCCGGGCGCTCACCGGCCTGCTCGACGCGGGGGAGGCGGCCCGCGACCCGGAGCACGGCCGGCTCGGCGGCGACGTGGTCATCTCCGCGCGGGACGCCGGGCCGGCGTTCTGACCCGGACGCCGAGCGGGGTGCCGGTGAATCACCGGCACCCCGCTCGGCCTCGGGACCTCACGCCCGGGACTTGTCCTGCTTCCAGGACAGCGGACCCGGCAGGTCCACCCGGTGCGCCTTGGCCCGCGAGTTCCAGGACCAGCGACCGATCTTGATGCTCCAGGAGGAGAAGCCGTTTTCGGTGAAGTTCAGGATGATCGGGCCGTACTTCTTGCGCTTGCGGAACATCAGACCCATCGTTGTGCTCCCTTCGATTCCCTTCCCTGCCCTGTCGAACCCGAACATGCCCGGATCGCCGAATCGGGAAACCCCTGCCCGTCCGGCGTGGACGGTCCGATGGGGGTGAGGCCCCCGTGCGTCCGGTGGAGGCGGGCCCCGCCGGTGCGGTGGCTGCCCACCCTCGGCGTCTCCCGCCCGCCGGCATAGGGGTTCGCGACGGTGCCGACCGACGTCGATTCCGCCCCCGATAGGGGCATTGACCGGGGACCCGGCCGGCGGCAGCATGGGGCGATGACGCAGCGGGACGATCTTCTCCACGCGGCTCGCCCGCCCGTCGACGCAGGGCTGCCCCGCACGCCGGGCGCCCACCCGGCCCCGGAGCCGGCGTGACCGTGGAGTGGTCCCGGCAGGGCGGGGCTGAGCTGCTGCCGGTGGACCGGGACCTGTTCCGGGCGCTGCTACGCCGGCAGGCCGCCACCGTCACCGTGGTCACCACCGTCGCCCCGGCCGCCGTCGCCCCGGCCGCCGTCGCCCCGGCCGCCGTCGCCCCGGCCGCCGGCGCCCC